>CAZZIX010000201.1:0-4979 GCA_964654345.1 uncultured Methylomarinum sp. | reverse complement strand
ACGCCCATAAACATGAGTAATTTCACAAACGCTTTCTTCTCCAGGAAGGTTTTTATAAGTCAAAAAATAGTGCTTTAATCTATTAATATAGGATGCTGGACAGTCAGATACATCATTCCACTGCATATAAAATTCATCACCTTTCATCACAGCTATAATTTTATCATCTGCCTCGCCATGATCTATCATTCGAAAACCACCAATAGGAATTGCAGGTAAAATTATATTCCCGTGGGACACGTTACGTTCACTCAAAACACAAATATCCAATGGGTCACCATCACCTTTTTTCACCTCTACTCCACTGGCTTTATCACGAGCAAATTCTGCAACGGTTTCACCACAATAAGTTCGTGGAATAAAACCATAAAGAGTGGGAATTGCATTTGAAAACTTTTGAGGGCGATCTATTTTGAGATACCCAGTCTCTTTATCAATCTCATATTTGACAGTATCGGAAGGTACAATTTCTATAAAGGCAGTGACTACATCAGGTGCTTTTTCGCCGGCACTAATACCATGCCATGGGTGAGCTTTGTATTCTATATTCATCTGGTGGTTAATCGGATTCTATTAATTATCAATTAAGGAATAAGAATTAAATAGCGTGCACAGGGTGCAATTAAAAATGAAGTAAATAAAAATATTGTAGGTTGGGCTGCCGTCTTTTGGCAACCCACCACTATTTTTGCTAAAGATGTTGGGTTAACGATAGAGCTGTTAGCCCAACCTACCCATTCTTTACTTCACTTTTAATCACACCCAGTTGCACATCCTAATTTGCTTATTTAATTCTCATACCTAAATAGGATAACTGACAATTTACTTTTTTCAAGAAAAAGTTAAATATTATCCACCAGTTGCACTCATATGCCTCAGAATAATAGGCTGTTCTTGGAGATTAAATTCATGCTTTTCTGGTTTAATCTGCATAGACTCTATAATAACTTTTTTGAGTTTTTCCATATCACCTGGGTTAGCTCTAATCACTCGTTTTAAATCAACAGAATGCTCATTCCCCAGACAAAGCAGTAAACGCCCTTCTGCTGTTAATCTTACCCGATTACAGGTGCTACAAAAGTTAGCGCTATGTGGAGAAATAAACCCCACTCTAGTATTTGTGCCAGCCACACTAAAATAGACCGATGGTCCCCCAGTCTTATCTATAATAGAATTTAATATAAATGTTTTTTCTAAATCAGCCTTTATTAAATCACTTGAATAATAAACTTCTGCTCGATTATGGTCATCAACAATGCCCAAGGGCATTTCTTCTATAAAACTAATATCAATACCATTATCAATTACAAATTGCACTAGATCAGTCACTTCTTGATGGTTACGATTTTTTAAAATAACTGCATTTAATTTGATTCGCTCAAACCCTGCTTGTTTTGCTGCCTGAATACCTTTTAGAACTTTTTCTAGTTCACCTGTTCGAGTAATTTGTTTAAATTTATCTGCATTCAGCGTATCAAGACTGATATTAACTCTCTTTACACCCGCATTTTTTAATGATCCTGCCATTTCTTCCAGCTTAGAACCATTGGTCGTTAGCACAAGCTCATCAAGCGATTCTATCTTGCCCAGGTTTTCAAATAAACTTAACACTCCTTTTTTGATTAATGGCTCCCCTCCCGTGATTCGTATCTTTTTTACCCCTAAATCAGCAAAAGCACGCGCTATAAAGTCAATCTCTTCTAATGTTAATAATTGAGCGCGCGGCAAGAAGGTCATTTCCTCTGCCATGCAATAGACACAACGAAAATCACAACGATCTGTAATGGATATTCTCAGATAATCAACTGTCCTGCCAAACCGATCAACAAGCTGAGTTATTTGTGGGGAACTACTCATCTAATACCACTGTCTTGAAACCAACTGAATTGAATTATTTTACCATAATCTATCAATCCTTCTCGCATCTAGTCTAATCTAAAGTAAAATAGACTTTTCAAATACTGATCAATCAACATGAAATTTAAATTTTTTCTTTTTTGTTTACTAACTCTCTTTTCAACACTCAGCTTTTCGGAAGAAAAAACAACCATTCGAATTGGCGTATTAGCCTTTGGCACCGTTAATTGGGAATTAGAGACAATCAAAAATCAGCATTTGCTTGATAGCACCAATTTTAAACTGGAAATTCGCCCAGTTGCTAATCCACAAGCAGGAAAAATTGCCTTACAATCAGGAGCTGTTGATATGATTGTCTCAGATTGGATCTGGGTATCAAGACTACGATCTACTGGTTCTGACTTTACTTTTTATCCCTACTCCACAACATCAGGCGCTTTAGTTGTCCCTAAAAATAGCAGCATAAAAACGATAGCTGACCTTAAGGGTAAAAAACTAGGAATTGCTGGTGGTGAATTAGATAAAAACTGGTTGTTGTTACAAGCATTAGCTAAACAACAAAACAAGGAAGACCTTAATTTATCTGTAGAAAAAATTTATGCGGCTCCTCCTTTACTTAGTCAGCAAATTACTAAAAACCGTGTAGATGCCATTATTACTTACTGGCATTATGCGGCTAAATTAGAGGCAACTGGTTACCAGCAAATCATCAATGGGAAAGAAATTTTACAGCAACTAAATATCAAGCAACAAATGCCGACTTTAGGGTATGTGTTTAGTCAACGTTGGGCAAATGACCATAAAGAAAGTATTAATTCATTTTTAAAAACTACTCAGCAAGCCAAGAGCCAACTTTGTCAAAAAGACGAGGTATGGCAGAAAATCATTCCTTTGACTAAAACAAAAGACCCTGCTACACAAAATAAATTACGCCTCCGTTATTGTGAAGGTCGAGTGCAACAATGGGGTAAAAATGAACAACAAGCAGCAGCGACAATTTATACAATTTTACGCAAGTTCAGTAATAATAAATTGACTGGAAACTCTGAAACCCTCCAGACTGGTACATTCTGGGCAATGGATTAAAGCCCACTATCTTTTTTGAAATGTCTAACAAAATTTTATCAATCCTTTCTTTCATTTTATTAATTGCAATATGGCAAGGTATGGCGATTTATATTAATGACAACACCCTACCGACTCCAATTGTAGTTCTACAAGTTTTATGGCAGGAAATTGAATCAGGACAACTTCAACATCATTTAGGTATTACTTTATTACGACTTGTTATCAGCTTTTCCATTGCCATGTTTTTAGGTTGTGCAATTGGTATTACATTAGGTTTAAATAAAAAACTTGATGCTTTTTTTGATAACTGGCTAGTGATTTTTTTAAATATCCCCGCATTAGTCACTATTATTTTATGTTATGTCTGGTTTGGCTTAATCGAATCAGCCGCTATTCTCGCCGTTGTAATCAACAAATTACCCAATGTTATTGTTACCATTAGAGAAGGCACAAAAGCGTTAGACAAAGATTTATTAGAGATGGCACATTGCTACCACTTTACAAAACAAAAAACCTTTCGCCACGTGATTTGGCCACAACTCCACCCTTTCGTGATGGCTGCCACTCGCTCTGGCTTAGCTCTAATCTGGAAAATTATATTAGTAGTAGAACTTCTAGGACGTAGTGATGGCATGGGTTACCAGCTGCATTTGTTTTTTCAGTTATTTGATGTTGCCAGCATTTTAGCTTACACCATCGCATTTATTGTTGTTATCCAAGCCATCGAGTTACTTATCTTAAAACCATTGGATAAAAAAGCATTAAGGTGGCGCCGATGAGTGGTATGCAGATTGATATTAAAAACAAAACTTATATTACGCCTGATTTACAGCAGCATACAGCGATTTCCAACTTAAATTTAACATTAAAAAAGGATCAATTTGTTTGTCTGGTCGGCCCATCTGGTTGTGGCAAAACAACCTTATTAAATATTATTGCCAATCTTGATAATGACTATGACGGTGAAATACATCTCGATAAAACACAATCTCCCCCCACAATTGGCTATATTTTTCAAAACCCTCGATTACTGCCTTGGCGCACCGTTAGGGAAAACATTGAGCTAGTACTAAACAATCATCAGTCTCGCAAATTTATAGACTCACTACTTAAGTCTATGCAACTAACAGAGCATCAACATGCTTATCCAGAGCATCTATCATTAGGTATGAGTCGCCGAGTCTCGATTATCCGCGCATTTGCAGTGAACCCAGATATTCTATTAATGGATGAACCTTTTGTATCATTAGATTCACCTACTGCACGCCAAGTGAGAAATTCACTCCTAAAACTATGGCAACAACGTCCTCATACTATTTTATTTGTCACTCATGATTTACGTGAGGCTATTACACTTGCAGATCGTCTGGTTTTTCTATCCCCCCCCCCTATGTCAGTCATCAGTGAAATTGATGTCACTATTCCTAGAAAAGAACGCAATAATGAAGATGCAATTGAAAATTTTCGCCAACAATTATTGAATGAACATCCTGATATAAAAACACTTCTTTAGGACAATATGTCACACCCACAGTAATTAAAAATAGTTGCGAATACGAAAAAAATACACGATACTGGGGATCAAGACATTTTTATTTCTTAGTCATTCAACCCTTTGGTATTATGCAAAAAATGAAAAATAATCTCTTAAGCCTGCTAATTATAACCTTCGTTTCAATCCCCCTAACCGCTTTTGCAAACAGTGATGATAGCCAGTACCCTGCTACTAATTTTGAACCCAAAGTTATTTTTGCAGATGAATCGGCAGAATCTTCAGGCAATACTTCAGCAGAATCATCTGAATTTGACTCTGATTTTCCTGCCGCCAATTTTCAACCAAAAATTCTTTATGTCGATGCATCTGCTGCAAAAGCATCAGGTGGTGTTAAAGGTGAAAAATCAGTTTTTGACCCAAAATACCCTGCGGCTAATTTTGAACCGAAAGTAATTTATCCTTAAATTTAAAAGATTGTATTTTAATCAAAATTTGTTCGCAGGACGGTTCTCTTTGGCAACCCAACATCCCTATTGCTAAAGATGTTGGGTTAACGGTA
>CAZZIX010000200.1:0-5038 GCA_964654345.1 uncultured Methylomarinum sp. | reverse complement strand
GCTGGAGCTGGAGCTGGAGCTGGAGCTGGAGCTGGTGCTGGTGCTGGAGCTGGAGCTGGAGCTGGAGCTGGAGCTGGAGCTGGAGCTGGAGCTGGAGCTGTACCCGAGAATTCAAATGCACCTAAGTCGATTCTTCTTCCTTTTACATCTCGAACTTTAAATTTGGCAACATCTTTATACATTTTATTTATTGAGACACCATCTCTAGATAAATTTACCCCAGCATCAATAGCTGGTGAGTCACTTTTTAATGTATAGCTCCCCCCTCCGACAAAAGAAGGCGCACTTCCGTCTATTATACCTCCATCAGATATATTGATAATTCCACCAAATGAACCATCTCGCCCACCTTGTTTCCATCCTTCACTTATCCAGTTTGGCCCTGAAATATTGGCAACGCCTTTATCTCTCATTATAAAAAAGTTTGCCGTCCCTTTTCTATAAAAAATATTATTCTTTACTTCAACAGTATGATTGTTACCTGATAAATCAAATAATCTTACTCGCCATGAATCTTTTTGGTCGGCGGTAATAACAACGGTATTATTATAAAAATGTAGTACACCATTACGATAGATATCACCTCGCCCACTATCACCACCATAATGTACGATAGTTCCAGCCCATGCATAACCCTGCTTCTTATTTTCTGTAATATTATTGACAATTAAATTTCCATAAACATAGTCATCCCCAAAGTCAGGTCTTTTTGTTATATAGCCATAGGCATTTTCTGGCTCTATGAGGTCAAGCGCTCTTGAACCAGCTTCAATTCTGTTATACCTAATAACTGTCCCAGAAGACCTGTCTTTTATTGCTGAACCAGCTGAACCTTTTCGTGATTTACCAATTTCGTTATATTGAAATATAATACCTGCTGCCTGCGTATAAATATTATGTTGTCGATCACTTCCTACTTCTCCATTTTCGTAGATGCGGTTATACTCAATCAAGATATTTTTTGATACTGCATTACCACCAGGGCTAGCATCACCTTTAGACAATACAAACAGACCATTGCCGTTGTCAGTAATTTCACAGCCTCGTACCGTTAAATTTTCAACTAGTTTTGCCCAAATACCTGCAGCAGCTCGACTATAAGAAACAACATTTCCTGCCATATTCCGATACTTATATTGACTAGCAGACTTAATAAGTTTTAAGTTTTCAATCGTTATATGACCAGGTAAATAATCCAACGAATCAAAACGGCTTCTTTTAATTATAATTTGACCAAGGTTTTCATCCCATTGCTCACTAAAAAAGCCATCTAGGCTAGCTGGAGTTGTCGCATTCTCTCCGCTAAGAACAGGGAGTTCTCCATTAGCACTTTTTATTCCTCTAATAATAATAGGTGCAGCTTTAGTTCCACGCCCTCGCAGACCTATTTTGGTACGATAAGGTTCTGAACGATGGTGAATATTAACAATGTCACCTGCCTGTAAATCTAGCCAAGGAACTTGTTCTAAAGAAGAAAGTGTTTGATTAGGGCCAACGTTATAGTCAATTGCTAAAGCACTTTGTGCAGTAAACAATGTAGAAACAAAAACGAAAAGGCTTGCTGCTTTTTTTGATGTCCTCAGAAGTTGAGGTGGTTTTATTAATTTCATGATTATATTAAGTTATTTAAATCAATGAAAAGAATAGTTCTCATCTTACTTTCTTTATGTGACAGTATTCACACGAAACTCTCTGTGAATACAAATTATGACAAAGGTCTCTTTTTTTTATTGATCAATGAGAATACTGCCACAATTTGTACAAAACTTTAGAGTACTTTTTTTAAATGCTACTATATAGCAGATAAGTTCAAGTCCGCTAACATTTATATAGTACTTCAAACAATTGCACAGTTTATGTAGTCAACCCTGAAAAAGTCAAAAATTCTGGCTTCCGAAATTGGCAAAACCAAACAAATCTTTTTCTACCGACTTTATTATTTACGAGAGTCTTTAAAAGTATTTTAAGTTATGCGTCCTGTTTTGTGTAGCCTCATCAATATTCTTGGTCATGCTAAATGCAACTTTGCATTCCAACTAAAAAGATTTTAATTTTTGGATGTTTTTTAATGTTCATGATGGTTTTCATTCTGTTATCATAAACAGATTTCTTCGGCTAACCTGCTTAGACTCCTTTCATGAGTGGAGTGGAGTGGAGTAGACTACTGATTGACAAATGGTTTTGGAATGTTCAACAATTATTACATTGCTAGAAATTCCAATTGCAATTGATAGAACAAACGTATATTCTTTTAACCTATTTAGACAATAAAAAGCTTTTATGGAACTATAAACAGCTATTTTATAAAAAATAAACAACGATTAAACATCCTTTAGTTTTAATCTCTTTAACAAAAATACTAAACTTTCATACTAGAATATTTAAGAACAGTTAATTTTTATATATGCTACTTACTCTAAACTCTTCTGGTAAAAATAATCTCTTATGAACACAATAATTTTCTCGGTTGTTATTCCCGTATTTAATGGGGAATCCTTTATCAGTGATTCAATAAATAGCGTTCTTAATCAAACGATAAATAATTTTGAAATTATTGTAATTGATGATAAATCAACTGATTCAACATTAAAAATATTAGAAGCATTTGGTAATAAAATCACCATAATCACCAACTCACAAAACCGTGGGGCTTCATTTTCACGCAACCAAGGAATTAAAACTGCCAAAGGAGAATATATTGCTTTTCTTGATTCTGATGATCTTTGGATACCTGAAAAATTAAGTAGTCAACTGGCAGTACTTATAAAACACCCTGAAGCAGGACTACTTTTTTCCGATTGTAAATTAATTGCTTTTGAGGATTATAAACCCGAGAGCTTAATCATCGAACAAGACCTTACTAAATTCAAATTGATAGGGTTTTCAGAAGTTTTTTCAAACCCTTACTTTCATACCTCTACTATTATTGCCAATCGTAGTCTTTGCTTAGATATTAATTGTTTTAGAGAAGACTTAATCACTGCTGAGGATATAGATTTTTGTTTAAAGCTTGCTAAAAAAACGACAACAATTAAGATGTTTTCAGTCTTAACAATTCCTAGACGAAGAGTTAATAGCTTAGGAGATTTACCTCAAAGCTATCAAGATAATTTAGACGTGATAAAAGACTTCATTCAAAATGAAAAAGAATTCTATACTGAAAATAAAGAACTCGTCAAAAGAATTCAAAAGAAAATACACGACGATTGGCTTTGTGATTTAATTTATAATCGGGAATTAAAAAAAGCAATTGATATTGGTATAAAGTCTTTATATTTAAAACCAACAATAAAAACAACTATTTTATTAATGAAGACAATTTTATTATCATTTACAAAAAAATAAATTTCAACATAAAATAAATCCTTCACTCAAAGCTTTCATTTTTATAAACCTGCTCTCAGTACATAAAAAAATATACATGCTTTAACTCCCATAAACTTCTGCAAAACTCATGAAGGTGCATGACTATATCTAGTCTACTCAGCCAAAATTGACCATTCCAAACCTATTCAAATAATATTAAAAAATAAAGAACTTTTAGCTTGAAACACCGAACTCTTTCCATTTTTTGGAAAGAGTCCTATTTTTACTTACTTTAAGAAGCACATATTAACTAAAACGCACCTAACTTGACTCCTTTATT
Organism: uncultured Methylomarinum sp.; assembly: GCA_964654345.1. GTDB lineage: Bacteria > Pseudomonadota > Gammaproteobacteria > Methylococcales > Methylomonadaceae > QPIN01. The sequence goes on along the minus strand of CAZZIX010000200.1, from coordinate 1,392 downwards.
GAAACAGGCAGTAACGCTATCTTGAGTAAAATCCAGCCCTGTCATATCAACAAAACACTGCTCATTACTCTCGATAATACTATCACTCAAATTAACAGTTCCACCAAATAAACCAGATGAACCGCCTTCCTGCCATTCCTCACTAATCCAGTTTGTTCCTATTAAATTTGCAATTCCTTTGTTTCTCATTAAAAATAAATTAGAACTTCCTTTCCGGTAGATAATATTATTTTCTAACTCAACAGTTTCATCATTTGTTGATAAATCAAAAAGTCTAACACGCCAAGAGTCTTCAAGGTCTGAGGTGATAACAATTGTATTATCATAAAAATGCAATACTCCTTTCCGGTAAGTTGTATTATTTCCACTATCACCTCCATAACGTATCATCACCCCTGCTGTTTCATGCTCTTTATCCTTTTTATTATTGAGCATTAAATTTCCATAAACATAGGTATCATGATAACCAGAGTCTTTTGTAATAAAATCTTTTCCTCTTCCTGGATCAAACAGATCAAGTGTGCCTGCTGCTGATTCAATCGTGTTAAATCTAATAACAGTACTTGAAGATCGGTCTCGCAAAGTAGAACCATAGGCACCTTTTCGTAATTGACCAAGTTCATTTTTCTGAACTGTAATCGATATGCCTTGAGTATAGATATTATGTTGATTGTAGCTACCAGGTACTCCATTGTCATAAATAAGATTATTTTCAATCAAAATATTTTTTGAAATATCTTTTTCATCAGTCGTTGAATGTACCAGAATGCCATTTCCGTTACCCGTAATTTCACAACCTCGTATGATTAAGTTTTCTACTGAAACTGCTCCTATAGCAGCTGCACTAATATTATATTTCCTATCATTTCCGTTGCTATCTTTATAACTATAATCTTTATATGCCCCAACTATTCTTAAATTCTCAATGGTTATATGTCCAGGTTTGTAGTCAGGTACATCCGATTTGCTTCGTTTAATTAATAAAACAGCAAAATCTTCTTCCTTCTTTGAATTATAAAAATCTTTTAAAGCTTCAGGTGTTACAGCATTTTTCCCACTGATTGTTGGAAGCTCACCATTTGACCCTTTGATACCTTTTATAACAATAGGGTTTTCTTTCGTACCACGCCCACGCAGACCAATTTTAGTTTTGTACGGTTCAGCACGATAATAAAGATTAACTATATCTCCCGCGTTTAAATCTAACCATGGTATTTGATCTAAAGATGTCAATTCTTGGTCTGGACCAACATTATATTCGTTATCCGACACAGGCCCTTTTGGTGCGGGAGCTGGAGCTGGTGCTGGTGCTGGTGCTGGTGCTGGAGCTGGAGCTGGAGCTGGAGCTGGAGCTGGAGCTGGAGCTGGAGCTGGAGCTGGAGCTGGAGCTGG
>CAZZIX010000199.1:0-5123 GCA_964654345.1 uncultured Methylomarinum sp. | reverse complement strand
TATTTATTTGACCTGATTTTCCATAAATCCACAAGCTAGTTATAACAAACATAAAAGCTACTATAAGCCCTACTATCCACTGCATTGAGTAGCCCGGATGTTGTGAATAAGTCACTATTTGATAATACATAGTCGCGGTCATATAGGCTAAACCTGTGGTCCAAAAAACAACAAATAGTGCCCAGTTAACATTTGTTTCACGATATATTGCCGTTGTTGCTGCAACACAAGGCGCATATAATAAAATAAATAATAAATAGGCAAACGCTCCCGCTTGACCATCAAAACTTGAACGCATCGCGCCAAAAGTACTACTTGTCACTTCTTGGCTTTCTGCTGCTGCATCAAGACTAGTCACATCACCGATGTTTAACCCTAATGGATCCAACAAATTATCTGCTACGGCTATTAAATTTTCTGGAATAGTCGCACAAGCATCAATTAATGACTGCTGTAAATTAAAATCCTTTTCTTCTGTTATGCCACCTGTTGCCATTTGACTATACAACGCATCTAACGTTCCAACAACCGCTTCTTTCGCTAATACGCCAGTAAAAATACCGACGGTAGCCGGCCAATTATCTTCTTCTATTCCCATCGGTTTAAATGCTGGCGTTAAGAATCGACCAATTTCACTTAGTACTGATTTTTGACTATTTTCTTGACCAAAACTTCCATCAGTTCCTAATGCATTAAGAAAATTTAAAACCAACACCATGGGTACGATAACTTTCCCTGCATTAAATATAAAACTTTTAAGCCTATCCCAGGTTTTGATATAAACACCTTTAATCGTTGGCATATGATAGGTTGGTAATTCCATGATAAATGGTGTTGCTTCACCTTTAAATAAGGTATGTCGCATAATTAACCCAGTCAATACTGCAACGATAATACCGAGAAGATAAAGACCAAATACTAAATTCTGTCCACCAACCGGAAAAAATGCAGCTGCAAATAAAGCATAGACAGGCAATCTTGCTCCACAGGACATGAAAGGGTTCATTAAATTAGTAAGTATTCTATCTTTTTCATTATCTAGGGTTCGTGTCGCCATAATTGCGGGAACATTACACCCAAAACCAACAATCATAGGCACAAACGATTTGCCAGGTAAACCAATCATCAACATTAATCGATCCATTACAAATGCCGCTCTAGACATATAGCCAGAATCTTCAAGTGCTGATAAAAATACAAATAAAAAGCCCACGATAGGAATAAACGTGGCTACAACCTGTATTCCGCCCCCTATCCCATTAGCGATTAAAACAACAAGCCATTCAGGTAAGTTTATCTCTGTCAGTATGACGCTTAATCCATCAACAAAAATAGCACCTACTGCCTGATCAAAAAAATCAATAAATGCACTACCAATATTGATAGTGAACATAAACATGGCATACATCACCAATAAAAAGATAGGAATACCTAAAAATCGATTTAAAACAATTTGATCAATTTTATCTGATGCGTGCCTTGAAACCTCATTCAACCTGCAAACACTTTGTTGCGTTAATTCATTTACAAAGCCATACCGTGCATCTGCTGCCAATATATCTATTTCATCATCGGTTTCGGTTTCAACCTGTTGCTGAAGCCTCTTGACAGTCTCCGCAACACTATTTCCAGCTATTTCTTTTGCTAGCGTATCATCTTCTAATAACCGTAAAGTAAGCCACCGTAAATCGGATTGGCTTTCCCTTGCCTGTTTCTGTAACAACGGTGCTAAACTAGAAATTGCTTGTTCTAATGCAGGAGAATACTTAATTTCTATTGCAGGTATTAATAATTCTTTATAAGCTTGATCAATAACAGTTTTAAGCCTATCAATCCCCATGCCGGTTGTTGCAGAAATACCAACCACTGGGCAAGCTAGTTTTTTGGATAAAAAATCTATATCAATTTTAATTCCACGTTGTTTAACTGCATCCATCATATTAAGAACCAATATCATGGGAACACGCATTTCAACTAGCTGGGATGTCAAATATAAATTTCTTTCTATATTTGATGCATCCAGTATATTGATAATTAAATCGGCTTCTTTTGATGCAACATAATCTCTTGCAACCTTTTCATCTAATGAGACTTGGTCATCAGCTGCTTCCAGCGAATAAGTACCCGGCAGATCAACCACATTTATGTTTTTGTTAGCAAAGAAATATTCGCCAGTCTTTTTCTCAACTGTGACACCAGGCCAATTTCCTACCTGTTGCCTCGACCCAGTTAATACATTAAATAAAGTCGTTTTTCCGCAATTTGGATTACCTACAACACCAATTGTTAACTGATTATTCATATTTTATCGATTAATAAAACAGCCGCTTCGTTTTTTCGTAAGGTTAACGAAAATCCACGTATTTTTATTTCTACCGGATCACCAAGAGGAGCAAACCGTGTCACAACAAATTCAGTTCCTGGTGTTAAGCCCATTGCAAGCAAACGTTTTCGATAAGCTTTACCCGACTTTTCAAATCCTACAATTTTTCCTTGATCACCTACGGCAAGCATTTTCATACTAATTTCCATTAATTTACTCGTATCAAAACCCATTAAAACAAAATATATTGAGAACAATTCTCATTTAGATAAACTATAGCATATCACCTTTCTTTTTGAAAGGTTAAGTCTTAGTATTTTCAGAGTAACCGGACCTAAAAATTCTTGAAATTATAATTTTATATGATATCAAAACTATCATTTTTATTTTGAAGGATTGAATAGCTAATATTATCAATTATTCATAACACGAAACTGTCTGCAAAAGGGGGATCTTGGGATGGATTAAAAGTATTATTGATGTGAAGAAAAAAGAAAAATGGGTGAAATAGTGACAGAGGAAATAGCTTTTACCTATAAACAGGCTAAGTGCGAACCAGCTAAGTATGTTAGAGCGTACCATTTGAGGTTACCATCAGAAAGTGGCACTATTATTTGTACTACTTAAATTTGATAATATAAAAGTGAAGAAATTTGTAAAATGGTGCCTATTTCTAGCTCAACTAGTTTTTAGCTTATAGTACTACGGGCGTAGTCTTAATAGCACTTGGTTTAATCGCTTAGCTATTTCGTTTGTTTTTTAACTGTTTATTCAGCTGCGCATAGTCTGCTTTTAACTTTAGCGCTTGGAACCATGCCACTAATAAACCTATTGCTATTCCAGCAAATAATTCTATCGTTAAAGCAACAGTTAAAGGCAATGAAATAGATCCAAAGCCTAAGTTTATTTGTACTAAATGAAAATTCATAACTGAAAAAATCAGTGCAACAACAAAAATCACTAAAAATAATATTAATATAATTAACTTCATTAAGAAACTCTTGTTATTGCATTAGAATTTGTATTTAATCAATAATTCTACATTGTTCACGAGAACCATTTACCCTGTCTCGTAATTCCTTCCCTGGTTTAAAATGAGGGACATACTTTGCAGTTAATGAAACTGATTCTCCTGTTTTTGGGTTTCGTCCCATACGAGGAGCTCTATGATGTAGAGAAAAACTTCCAAAACCTCTTATCTCTATTCTTTCACCTAAAGACAATGTTTCACTCATATGTTCTACCACACACTTTACAGCCAATTCAACATCTTTTATCGCAAGATGAGAAAGTTGGCGCGCTAAAGATTCAATTAATTCTGATTTAGTCACGTTCGATCCTACTAATATAAAAAGGAGTTCTTAGGAATAATTAGACATAACTTATTGATGTTATATCCCACATTAACCTAAACTGATTAGTTCATAGTTATTTACTATAACTATAACCCTAGTCAAAACAATAAAAAAAACAACTTTAATTCAAAAAATAGTTGACTTTATTTGAAAAACAAGATGTTTCTAAGACTTTCTCCTGCTCATATCCGTGTACCAAATATTACAACAAACATGTCTGTTTGCATTTAACCCTGCACTTTCTCCTATAATTAAACTTAAGGAACTCATAAAAACTATACAAGTTCCTCGTTATATTATTTATCTAATTGTTTAAAGATATCGCCTAATGTTGCAGAACCAGCACTACTTTGCTTGCTAAAGTCTTTTATAACACTAACTTCTTCGTCATTATCTTTAGCTTTTATTGACAATGAAATAGATTTTGTCTTTTTATCAACACCAATAAACTTGGCTTCAATCTCATCGCCTTCATTCAATAATGTGCGCGCATCCTCGACCCGATCACGCTGAATTTCTGATGCACGTAAATAGCCTTCAACATTATCAGACAACTCAATAACAGCACCTTTTGCATCAACAGATTTAACGATACCTTTTACCAAGCTACTTTTTTCATGCAATCCAATAAAGTTCTGGAAAGGGTCTTGTTCTAGCTGTTTAATACCTAAAGAAATACGCTCACGTTCAGAATCGACCGCCAAGATGATTGTTTCAACTTCATCACCTTTTTTGTAGTTACGGATAGTTTCCTTATCTGCTTCATTCCAGGTAATATCAGAGGTGTGAACCAAACCATCAATACCACCATCCAGACCAATAAACACACCAAAGTCTGTAATTGATTTGATTTTCCCAGAAATCTTGTCACCTTTGTTATGCGTTGCAGCAAACTCATCCCATGGGTTAGTTCGACATTGTTTCATACCTAACGAAATACGACGACGTTCCTCGTCTATTTCTAAAACCATCACTTCAACAGCATCACCTAATTGAACAACTTTAGATGGGTTAACGTTTTTATTAGTCCAGTCCATTTCTGAAACATGAACCAACCCTTCAACACCTTCTTCAATTTCAATAAAGCAACCATAATCAGTTAAATTATTCACTTTACCAGAAACGCGTGTTCCTGCAGGGTAACGATTTGCTATTTCTTTCCATGGATCCTCACCCATTTGCTTCATACCTAATGAAACACGGGTTTTTTCCTTATCAAATTTTAGAACTTTAACTTCAATTTCTTCACCAATTTCTACACATTCGGAAGGATGACGAACACGACGCCAAGCCATATCTGTTATGTGTAACAATCCATCGATGCCACCTAAATCAATAAACGCACCATAATCAGTTAAGTTTTTAACGATACCTTTAACAACTGCGCCATCTTCAAGAGTTTTCATTAACTCTTCTCTTTCTGCACTGTATTCTTTTTCTACTAC
>CAZZIX010000198.1:0-5137 GCA_964654345.1 uncultured Methylomarinum sp. | reverse complement strand
AAAAGCATCTGGATTGCTGATGAAGTGGATGCCACTCCCATTCTAATTCCCGAAACACATGGTGATTTATCATCATTAGAACAAGCAATTTCTGTCTTACAGGCTAAAAATAAACCATTCATCGTTGACCCTATTTTAGACCCTATTCATTTTGGTTTTACAGAGTCTATCGTCCGTAACTATAATTTTAGACAACAACACCCTAATGTGGAAATGATGATGGGTGTAGGTAATATTACCGAGTTAACTCATGCAGACACATCAGGAATGAACACTTTATTGCTAGGCATGTGCTCGGAGCTAAACATCAACCATATTTTAGCCACAGAAGTTAGCCAACATGCTAGAAGAGCCATTAGTGAAGCAGATCATGCCAGGCGCATTATGTTTGCAGCTGAACAAAACAATACCTTACCTAAACATATAGACTCAAGTTTAATGACCGTTCATGACCCCTCCCCTTTCCCCTATCAATTAGATGAAATAAAAGAATTTGCAGCAGAAATAAGAGACCCTAGTTATCGTATTCAATCTAGCCCGGGTGGGATACATATTTATAACCGAGATGGTTTGCATACAGCAACCGACCCTTTTGAGCTATTCCCAATACTACAAGTTGAAAGTGATGGAGGGCATGCTTTTTATTTAGGCGTAGAATTAGCCCGTGCAGAAATAGCCTGGCAGTTAGGTAAACGCTTCAATCAAGACCAGCCATTAACATGGGGTTGCGCCACAGACCTTTCTGAATCCACCATAGACATGCACAGCTTTAAACCAGCCGGTACAACATTAGAAAAGAAAAAATGATACAAGAAGTGATCGTTACTACACAAAATAGCAAGGGCATGACGCATATTGCTCCCATGGGCATCCATTTACAAAAAGATAAATTTATTATTCTGCCTTTTCGCCCATCCACTACGCTGAGTAATATTTTAGAGTCAAAAACAGCCGTGCTTAATTATACTGATGATATTCGCATCTTTGCTGGTTGCTTAACCGGTAGACGAGACTGGCCTTTATCTAAAACAGAAAAAATTGATGGTCATTATTTATCTGCTACATTAGCTCATAGAGAGCTTGAGTTAATAGAGATTGAAGAAGATAAGACCCGACCTAAACTGTTTTTCAAAACCATTAAAATGGTTAACCACGCACCTTTTCAAGGCTTTAATCGGGCGCAATTTGCAGTGCTTGAAGCAGCAATCTTAGTCAGTCGATTAAAAATGTTACCCATAGAAAAAATTAATAGCGAGATTGAATACCTTAAAATTGGCTTGGATAAAACCGCTGGGAATAATGAATATGAAGCATGGGGATGGCTAATGCAGTTAGTAGAACAGCACAAACAGGAGCTTAATCATAAATGACAGGAATGCTCGCCAGTGTTAACAGCCTAGATGAAGCACTGTTAATTTTACAAAGCTCTGCTGATATTATTGATTTAAAAAACCCTCAACAAGGTGCTTTAGGTGCATTACCAATTAATACCGTCTCTACTATTGTCAAAGCCATTAATCAAAAAAAACCAGTGAGTGCAACAGTGGGTGATTTACCCATGCAAGCTGAACTAATTTTTAATGCCGTCTCTGCTATGGCAACTACTGATGTTGATTATATTAAAATCGGTTTTTTCCCTAATGGAGATTGGCGAAAATGCTTAACTCACTTATCCCGAATAACTCAGCAAGGTCATCAATTAATTGCAGTGCTTTTTGCTGATACACAACCTGATATAACAATAATTAAAACCATCTCTGATGCTGGGTTTTCCGGCGTTATGTTAGATACGATGGACAAATCGAAAGGCTCTTTAACACAAGTAATGTCCATAACTGAAATCATAAACTTTGTACATTCTGCTAAAAAACATCAACTGATTAGTGGGTTGGCAGGATCATTAAAAGAAAATGACATACCTGATCTTATCAATTTAAAAGCTAACTACTTAGGGTTTAGAGGGGCTTTATGTGATAAACAAAACAGAACATCTCAGCTAAATAAAGTTGCTATCAAATCGGTTTTAAATTACTTTAGGACTGGAAAATAAAATGCCTCATTGAGAGCCTAAGCCTCTGTTTAGACTTGTTATCGTACAAAACTATTGATAATAGACTACACTTAATAAGTAACTATAATTTCATAGACTTCACACACTAATTACCAGATTAGTCTTATTATTTTAATAGATTTTATACAGATAAAATGTTTACTTTATTGACTTCAATCTTAAGCAGTTTGATTTTCTTTACTTTAGGTTGGTATTTAAGTAAAAAAAACCAAGTTAAAAAATATTATAATTTATCTCAAGAACAGGCGATAAAAACTAAAGAAAACTCAGACCAACTATTAGCTGAACAGACAGTAATTGCTGATAGTTTTTTTAAAGCAAACCAATTAGATTTAGAACAAAAAGGAATTAATCTAAATAATGCTTTTTTAGAAAATGGACGTACTCTTGAACTTATATCTTCTGAACTAAAAAATGCTCAAACCATAGTTGAAAGAGCATTCTCTTCTTTACCCAATATCTATACTTCCAGCCAAAATACCAAAGATGCAACTAAAAAGAGTAAAGAGAAAATCAATGCTCTCTCTCAGTCTGTTGATTCATGGGGAAGTTCAATGGATACATTGGGTAATATTCAAGGTTTAATCGAAGCTATTCATCAAAAGGCTATTCAAATTCGGGATGTTTCCTCAGAAGCAAATTTATTAGCCCTTAATGCTTCTATAGAAGCTGCAAGAGCTGGTGAACATGGAAAAGGATTTGCAGTTGTTGCAACTAGTATGCGTGAATTATCTAATAAAAGTGCTGATGCTACTGTAGAGATAAATTCTGCGGTAGAAAGAACACGCTCTGAAGTTGAAAAAATTGTAAATGGTATTTCCGAGAGCGTATCATTATTATCGGAAGTATCAATTGATGTTAGTGAAAGTTTTGCTGATATTGAAGTTGAAGTAGATAACATTGATAAAATATCACAATCTTCTTTAGCAGAAGCTGAGTTATCTAAAGATAAATTCAAATTGATTAATAATGAAGTGAATACCCAATTGGAGGGTATCACCCGATTGCTTGCCGATGTACTAGGTGAAGTTACTGGAAGTAAAATCGAAAATATTTCTGTTTCAAGTGATTTTACTGGGATGAAAATAATTGATGTCCGGAGGCCAGATGAGTTTACTGGGGAATTAGGACATATTCCAGAAGCTGAACTTATGTGTTTACAGGATAATTTTGAACAACAGATTAGTAAACTTGATAAAAAAGTGCCTCATTTATTTGTTTGTCGGAGTGGAGGCCGATCAGCTAGAGCGGCAAGAATAGCACTAGGACATGGGTTCTCACAAATTTACAATATGGAAGGGGGAATGCTTGAATATTGCAAAATTCATGGTAAATCTTAACCTACATCTTCTTTTAATAACCCTTTTTTAGAAAATTCACCACGATGATATTTAAACAACTTTTTGATAAAACTAGCTGTACTTTCACTTACTTACTTGCTGATCTTGATAGTAAAGAAGCTCTTTTTATAGACCCTGTTGATAGTCATATTGATGATTATTTAAGCTTACTTGAAAAACACAACTTACAGCTAAAATACTCATTTGAAACCCATGTTCATGCTGATCACATCACTGCCAGTGGGCTTTTAAGACAAATGACTGGCGCTAAAACTGCAATAGGCTTACATTGCCGTGCAGGAACAGCAGACTATCAGTTAGAAGGAAATGAAGTTTTTAATCTAGGCAGTTCAACTATAAAAACTATTGCTACGCCTGGCCATACTGCGGGTAGCATGAGTTTTTTATGGCAAGACAAACTATTTACTGGAGATACTTTATTTATTGGTGGTTGTGGTCGTACTGATTTTCAAAACGGGAATGCAGGTGACTTATTTGACTCCGTAACCAAAAAAATATTTACTTTACCCGGAGAAACCTTAGTCTACCCTGGTCATGACTATAAGGGAAATTTTGTTAGTTGCGTCTATCAGGAAAAAACAAGCAACCCTCGCTTGTCAGGTAAAACCAGAGATGAGTTTATTGAAATAATGGATAATCTCAACTTGCCTGTACCAAAATTAATTAATGAAGCTGTCCCAGCTAACCTTTATTGTGGTATCGACGAAGAAGAAGCGTTACAAATAGCAGACTCAAATGAATTTTCACAATCAAATAAAGACCGTCGTGGCGTACAGGGTGTGATTAATCGAGCGAAACAACAGATTAAACAAGTTGATCTGGCAACGGCCAAGAAAATGATTCAAACAGGTGAAGTTATTATTTTGGATGTCCGAGAAAAAAATGAATTTGAACTGGGGTTTATTGATAATGCCATACACATCCCTCGTGGAGCAGTAAAATCAACAGTCGAAACCTTAATACCCACTAATAACAAAGATAAATCAATCCTTATCTATTGTGCTAGCGGAAATAGATCTGCACTCGCTGGACAGATTATGCAAGATATTGGCTTTTCGAACGTAACGTCTTTAATTGGTGGTTATATCGCTTGGAAAAAAGATTCTTAGCTAACTCTTAAATATTTTGATAAGAAAATCGTAGCGATAACATTTCAATAGTCTAAATGAGTAAAATTGCCAATACCATCCGTGTTGGTAACAAATCTCTCACTCAAGTACATTTCTTAACTATGATTGATACGCAATTATCTTGGTAGCTTTTTTTTATTACTTAGAAATGTACCTTAGCTTTCATATTTGAACGTTTCCCTAATTTTTTAATCAAAATGCAACCCACCTTGTTGGGTATCATAATTATCAGGTTCTACGTCTACGTCATCTAGAATTATTTCAGTATCTCTAAACTCAATCCATTCAATATGGTCTGAAAGTGGTAAATCATCCATGGGCTCAAAGTCAATTTCAACATCAGCATGATTATTCATTTTTTTCTCCAGTTCTGTTTGCTTACATTAGAAATTTAGAACTGAATGGCTAAAAGATCAATCATACCTCTTAACGACAAGAAAACATTTTAGCCTTAACATTAATCGGTAACCAGATGAAATACATAACTATTTACATCATTTTACCTTGTTTTTATTCAAAATAATTTTGATAAATTTGTGACTTAAGTATAATTTATACCGTTAAAAAAGGATGGC
>CAZZIX010000197.1:0-5155 GCA_964654345.1 uncultured Methylomarinum sp. | reverse complement strand
GCTTTTTTCATTTCCTCTTTAATAACTCGCATCCATTCTTTTTGTAAGTCTTCTGGAGAATAGGCATCAAAGCTTTTAGCAAACGCTTTATTTCTTAATGCAATTAAAGTTCCGCTAACTACAAGGGGTTTTTCACTTTCTGTTAATTTAGCATGGTCTCTCATGAAATCATGTAAATCACGAGATAATGCCATTAAGTCATTTTCTCTTTGTTTTGCTACATCTGGATCAAATGTTCCATGTTCAATATAGTCATCTAAAGGAATAATGTTTTTTATAGGAGTACCTGCTTTATTGACAAGTACCTTATGACTTTCTGATTCTTTTGGGAAAATAAAGTTAGATATTTTTAAGCTGGATTTTGTTTGCCCACTAACAGCAATAGCGATTACATTAAAAGATTTAGCAAGCCGTTTTGCATAATGCAAAACTCCATCAACTGCATATTCAACAGGCTTATTTTTATCTTTACTTTCGTGATGTTTTACATCGGCTTTACATTCAAAAACAATTAAGAAATCAGGTGTTTCAGATGTGGAAATTATAAACTCAGGCGCACCTATTCCACCTTTCCCTGTTTTACTTGCTCCTTTTAATAATTTTTTAACCTCTTCAACATGGCTTTTTTGCTCTTCTACTTGAGTATTCTCGTTATCATAGTATTTTAAGTCTCTTAAAATATCACGCACAAGATTCTCAGTTATTCTTTCATTTGCCATTTTTGTTGTCTCATTTTTGCAAGCTCAAATTTTGACACTATTTTACATTGAGAATATAGAAGTATAAAGCACTGTGTTTATCAGAAGCTAACACTTAAATAACCAGCTCGTCTGGTTGATTTGTTGGTTATAAAACCCTCGGAGAAGCATCATGTGTGATTTTTCATTCAAAGCTTAAATACCATAAACCATTATAGGATATACTTGTTTCTGTTTCGGGTTATCTATTTGGCTATAATTCTAACAGGTACATGCTAGAAAATGTGTCACCTTTTCTAGTTTCATTCCAGCTCTTTTTATTTAATACGTATTTGTTGGATGAAGGTTTTAAAATTCCCAGCAAACTAATATCCCATTTCAATGGTAAGCGTCGAATCAACGAACCAACTACAATAGACATAAAGAAAGGACAAGGATAAATGACTGAGAAACAGTACACCAAAGCCCAGTTTTGGACGTGCGCCTTACAAGTAAACCCTGCTAGTTATATTGAATACCGAGGGCAACAACCGACATTATCAGAAGCTGAGTACAATCAAGCTATGTTAGTTATTTGCCAAACGCATAACATTAAAGTGTTAGGCATTGCTGATCACGGCAATGTTGATGGTGTAGATAAGATTAGAGATTTGATGGCACAAAATGATATTGTCGTTTTCCCTGGTTTTGAGATTGCTTCTAGTGAAAAAGTGCATTTTGTGTGTTTGTTCCCTGAAGACACAACCTCTCAACAATTAGAGCGTTATCTTGGGTGTCTTAAATTATTAGATCCAACGAATGGTGTAAGACCTTCTCAACTAAGTGCTGAACAATTAATTTCAATCGTTAATGGTGAGTGTCATGGTTTTATCTTTGCTGCGCACTGTACTGATGACAGTGGGGTATTAAAAAAACGTTTCGATACTATCTGGAAACTTGATGGATTGAAAGCGGCTCAAATACCTGATTCGGTGGAAAGCTTAAAATCTGTTGAAGATGATTTTTATAGAAAAGTCTTACAGAATAAAAACGAGCAATATCATCGTGATCGTGAGATAGCTTTACTTAATGCAAAAGATGTTGAAAAACCAGAAACACTAGCGAATCCTCTAGCCTCTTGTTTGATTAAAATGACAAAACCGTGTTTTGCTTCATTTAAACAAGCTTTTCTTGACCCTGAATCGAGGGTACGCTTGAATTCTGATGTGCCTGAAACCTTTGCTTCATGTATTGAGTCCGTGCGTTTCATTGGCGGCTATCTTAGTGAAATTGAAATTAGTTTCTCAGATCATTTGAATGCTATTATTGGTGGTCGTGGTACGGGTAAATCAACATTACTGGAATGTATTCGCTTTGCACTTGATTTGAAGCCTGTTGGCAAAAATGCACAAAAGCAACATACTGAAATTGTAAAAGAAAACTTAGGTAAGGAACGCGGTTTTATTGAGCTAACCATTCGTTCAGCTACCATGAATGGACGACGTTTTACGATTTCACGTAGATATGGTGATTCGCCAACAGTAAAAGATGAACAGGGTAACTTGTCTTCGTTTTCTCCAAAAGATTTATTACCTCGAATTGAAATATTTGGACAAAATGAAATTTATGAAATCACACAAGATGGTATGGGTCAACGGTATTTGCTTGATCGTTTTTTGCACGTTGAACATGAAAAGTACGAAGAACAAATTGAAGAAATACTGAATTCATTAAAGGATAACCGCGAAGCAATTATATCTGCACATAGCAAGCTGTCTGATATTGAGGCTAATGTAGCTAAATTACCAAAACTGTTAGAGCAAGAGCTACAGTTTAAAAAACTAGGACTGGAAGAAAAATTAAAAATTATCCCTAAGCTTGAGAATGAGAAGCGTATTAAAGTACGGATTCAGGAGGAACTGGATAGAGTTAAAACTGCGATACGTGGTTTTTCTGATTCGTTACCCGATACCGCTTTTTTAAGTGAACAAGCATTAAAAGAACTGCCACATGTTGAATATTTAATAAATATAAAAGTAATACTAGAAAAATTGAAAGCAAAGCTTGAAAAATTGCTTGCTCAGATTTCAACCGAAACAGACCAAGCTGATAAAGATATTAATTGGCAGCTTTCTGATTTAACCAAGGCGATTACTTTTGAGGACTCTCAGCTAGAGAATGCTTTTAAGGAAATACCTTCTAGTCAGGGTAAATCTGGACGTGAAATTGGCAATGAATACCAAGGGCTATTACGTGAAATTGAGCGAATTCGTCCTATGGAAACAACTCAATCTCAGCGACAAAATTTATTAGATGAATTGTATAATAACAGAAGATCACTATTAGCTGAATTATCAGAAAAACAGGCTGAGCGTTCTGCTAAATTCCAAAGGATTCTTAAAAAACTAAATAAAAAGCTAACTGGAAAATTAAAATTAACAATAGATACTGAGGGTAATAGAGAACCACTTTCCCACTTATTAAGTGATGCCAATCTTGATGGTATTGGTCCAAAGAGATTATCTTGGGTAAAAGAGCATACAGACTTTTCACCTGCTATGTTGGCAGAAACCATTCGCCAAGGCGCGATCAAGTTAAAAAATGCAAATTGGGATATTACGCCAAGTGTCGCGGAAGCATTGGTTAAGTTGCCTTTAAAAACATTATTACAAATGGAGGAGCTGGAGCTTCCAGATACTATATTGATTGAGCTGAATATTACTCATGCTGACCAACCCGAAAGTTACAAAAAACTTGAGGATTTATCTATTGGTCAAAAATGTACTGCGATTTTACACTTACTGTTAATAAATAATTTCGATCCTCTTATTCTGGATCAACCAGAAGATAATCTGGATAACGCTTTTATAGCAGATCGCATCGTTTCTGAAATTCGTAAAAATAAGCTAGCCAGACAATTTATATTTGCAACTCATAATGCTAACATTCCCGTATTTGGCGATGCTGAATGGATTGGTGTATTTGACGTGATTGATGGTAAAGCAAATATGCCGAATGAACAGCAGGGCGGAATTGACATTCCTAGAGTACAGGTGTTGGCAGCGAATATTCTGGAGGGTGGAAAATCTGCCTTTAATCAACGTAGAGAAAAATATGGTTTTGAATAGGAACTGGCAATGCTAAAAACTGAATTATTGGAAATAATTGCTAACGGTGAGAACTCTGGCATTGAGTTTAAGCGTGATGATATTCGTCCCGAACAATTAGCTAAAGAAATTGTAGCATTTGCCAACCTGCAAGGCGGCAGACTTCTTCTTGGTGTAGAAGATGATGGTATTATTTCAGGTTTAACTCGAAGTAATACCCAAGAGTGGGTATTGAATGTTTTTCGAGATAAAGTTTCTCCACAAATAATTCCTTTTTACGAAGAATTGCAAATTGATGCGGATAAGCGTATAGCTGTTATTACAATAGCTTCAGGTGTTTCTAAGCCTTATATGCTCAAGCATAGTAATCGTGAAGATACTTATATTCGGATGGGAGACCGCTCTGAATTAGCTTCTCGTGAACAGCAATTACGTCTATTTGAAAGCGGCGGTTTATTGCATGTTGAAGTTCTTCCTGTTGCAGGATCAACATTCCATAATTTAGATATTGAGAGGCTAAAATTTTATCTTTCTGAAATTATAAATGATCCCGATGTGCCTAAAGCTGACGGAGATGATTATTCTGAATGGGAAAAACGTTTATTAGGTCTTGGTTTAATGGCAAAGGATAGCCTAGGCAATAATGTTTGTTCAATAGCTGGCCTGATTTGCTTCGGCTCTCATCCACGCCGATACCTTCGTCAATCGGGATTACGTGTAATGGTCTTTTCGGGTACTGATAAAGAATACCAGGCTCAACTCGATGAAGTTCTGGATGCTCCTCTGGTCGCAAGATGGTTGATAAATGAAGAAGGGCAAAAAGAGCTCGATCAAGAAGGTGTTATTGAAAGGATTGCATCTATTATCCGCCCATTTATATCTGAAGAATCTTCTGATATTGACGAGGGAATGCGAAGAGAAACACATTGGCATTATCCATGGCAGGCAATTAGAGAAGCTGTTATTAATGCACTTGCTCATCGTGATTGGACTCGTGCAGTTGATATAGAAATTAGCTGTTATTCAGATCGAATAGAAATTATTAGCCCTGGGAAATTACAAAACTCAATGACAATAGAGAAAATGATTGCAGGGCAACGATCTCCTAGAAACCCGTTAATCATGGAAATTCTTCGAGATTATGCCTATGTTGATGCTCGTGGGATGGGTGTACGTACTAAAATTATACCACTTATGAAAAGCTTCAATAACAGCATGCCTGACTTTGAATTAACAGATGATTATCTTAAAACTACTTTGTATAGATAAAGTACACGAAAAAGTCTTAAATTAAGCAAGTTCCTTTTCTTCTGTTCTCGAGACTATAGATAATTCTGTGTAACTGCAATTTTAAATATGTTCTATTAATCG
>CAZZIX010000196.1:2081-5267 GCA_964654345.1 uncultured Methylomarinum sp. | reverse complement strand
TTTTGCGTCAGCCAGTAAGCGGTTTTTATTCATCGTTATTTCATCCGAAGCAGCAAGAAACAGCAGTTCTTTTGCTTCAATCGCTGATTTTGAAACTTTAGCCATTGCAATAGTTTCAAAGGCTTTAGCAACAGGAGGAATAGGACCACCGCCAAATAATTTTAATTGTAAACAACGGCGTAAATATTCTTTACAGCCTCCCCAACCAGGGACTAAACCAACGCCTACTTCAACTAAACCTGTATATAATTCTGCATGTGCTTGTATTGCATCACAATGTAGAAGAGCTTCACATCCGCCACCTAAAGCTAAACCAGAAGGTGCGGCAACAACAGGGAATGGCGCATATTTCACTGCCATAAATGTCTGTTGCCCTTGTTTAATCAGGTTTTCAACTCCTTCCCAATCATTTTTATCAATCGCAGAGGTTAACAAGCCTAAATTAGCTCCTGCAGAAAAGTTATCCGCTTCATTGTGAATCACTAATGCAACAAAATCCTGTTCTACTTTTTTTAAGCTTTCTCTTAACAAGCTTAAAATTTCCATATCAAAGGTATTCATTTTGCTATGGAATTCAAAACAGGCTACGCCATCCCCAATATCCCATAAACTAGCGGATGCATTTTCCAGAATTGCAGGTTGTTGTAATTTTATATCAGAGAGTAATAAAACACCTTCTGCTCGTTGAACAGGTTGATACTGGCCTGATAAAGTACGATACTCAAGTTTTCCCATGTCTGTTTTATAAAATGCTTGAGAAGTTAACAGATCAGGTACTTCATCCCCCCCCTGTTTAACCTTATCAACAAACCAATCTACACCGATTTTATCCAATAATTCAAAAGGTCCGTATTGCCAGTTATAGCCTAGGCGCATTGTTTCATCCACAGAGGTTATTTCATCGGCTATTTCAGGAACAAGATTGGCGGCATATAACAACGTTTTAGAGATGACTGTCCAGGCATAGGCACTGTATTTATCATCTAACGACAAGAATGCTTGCAATCCTTGTTTATGAGCCACTTTTAAACAATCTAAAACAGGTTTTTCACTTTGACTATACTCACCTGTGTTCAAATCAATGGATTCTTTAACCCGTTTACCTTCGGCTTTATTTAATCGATAAAAGCCCCCTTTACCTTTTCTACCGGTATACCCATCGCTAATCATTTGGGTAAATAATTCAGGTAATTGATTAATTTCATAAAAAGCATCTTGCTCAGGCAATTGCTTCATACTCTCCATAATATGAGGGATTAAATCCAGACCCACTAGATCCAATAATCCAAAAACACCTGTTTTGGGTATGCCAAAAGGCGCACTCATCACGGCGTCTGCTTGTTCAACAGTCAGTCCCTGTTTAAAGGCTTCTAGCAAACCGCACTGTACCCAATAAATACCTATCCGGTTTGCGATAAAGCCCGTAGTGTCTTTACATTCAACGCAGCCTTTTCCTAATTTTATCTCAGCAAATTTCTTAACCATTTCGATTTTATCTGCTTGTGTTTTAGAACTACTGACCAGTTCCAATAAACGCATATAACGAGGCGGATTAAAAAAATGGGTAATCATAAAACGGCTTTGAAAATCCGTAGAAAATCCATCGAGTAACTGTGCTAAAGGCAGAGTAGAGGTATTGGAGGAGATAATGGTTTGAGCTTGGCAAACCTTTTCCAGTTTTTGGTATAGTGATTTTTTAATGGTTAAATCTTCAATCACTGCTTCTATCACCCAGTCAACGTCTGATAATAATTCCAGATGATCTTCAATATTCCCCGTGGTGATTAGCCGTGCATTTTTTTGATGCATTAAAGGTGCAGGGTTAGCTTTTAATAGTTTTTGTACGGCTGTTTCAGCAATTACATTACGATTTTTAACCTCGCCATTATTTGGTTTTGGAACAATATCCAATAAAAAGACGGGGACACCGGCATTACTGATATGTGCCGCAATACTTGCTCCCATAACACCTGCGCCGATAACGGCAACTTTTTCAATGTTCACCAGATTGCCTCCAATATCGTTGCAATGCCTTGCCCACCCCCTATACATTGTGTGGCTAAAGCATATTTCTTATTATCTTTGTGTAATAAGCTCGCTGCTTTTCCGACAATTCGCGCGCCTGTTGCACCCAATGGATGACCTAATGCAATGGCTCCACCATGCAGATTTAATTTATTTAAGGGAATGGATAGGTCATTAAGCACCGCTAACGATTGGGCAGCAAAGGCTTCATTTAATTCGACAATATCTATTTGATCTAAAATAACACCTGCTCTTTGTAAGGCCTTATGTGTGGCACTGACTGGGCCTATCCCCATGATTTCTGGCGCGCAGGCTGAGACTGCAATTGATTTAATTCTGGCCATTTTATTGAGCTGATGTTCGTTGGCATAATCTTCACTACACACCAAAACAGCCGCTGCCCCATCGGTTAATGGAGAGGAAGTACCCGCTGTTACACTTCCTGTTGCATTAAACGCAGGTTTTAATTCGGCTAATCCTTCTGCGGTAGAGTCAGCACGAATACAACCATCTTTAGAAACGGCATCCCCTTTTTCAGTGTTTATTTCAATAATTTCATCATCAAAACAACCATTTTGCTGGGCTTCATAGGATTTTCGTTGACTATCTAAAGCAAAAGCCTCTTGTACTTCACGGCTTAAGCTATATTGTTTGGCTAGATTTTCTGCTGTATCCCCCATACTGATTAATGCTTGAGGGTAAGATTGGTAAAGCGTAGGGTTTGGCATCATATTATACCCACCCATGGGGACACGAGTCATAGATTCAACACCCGCACAAATAAATACTTCCCCTGCATTCATTTGTATCGCACCAGCTGCTAGGTGAACCGATTGCATTGATGAGCCACAAAAGCGATTTATTGTCATGCCTGCTATTGACACAGGCAAACCGGCTAGATGAACAACGAGCCGCGCAATATTCATCCCTTGTTCCCCTTCGGGAAAAGCACACCCTAAAATCAGGTCTTCAATATCATGTGGGTCAATCTCAACTCTTTTCATTAGCCCTGATATAACCTGTGCAACTAGATCATCAGGTCTGACTTTTGCTAATTGTCCTTTGTGGACAGGTGTAAAAGGTGAACGACAAAACTCTGAAATTACAATACTTTTCATAGCTATTACCCCACATCAAATGAAGTTGATCTCACTTTAATAT
>CAZZIX010000196.1:0-1981 GCA_964654345.1 uncultured Methylomarinum sp. | reverse complement strand
AATACTTTTCATAGCTATTACCCCACATCAAATGAAGTTGATCTCACTTTAATATTATTGACATTCTATTCATAAAACTAGTTCAATTGCTAAAAAAAATAATAGAAAAAAGCTTTAATATTTCTGGTGATATGTTAAGAAATGATAGTTGCAGTTAGAGCAACTATTGAGTATTATCAATTTAAGGGCGCCTCTATTAATTTTCCCATCCACAGTTAATAGAGGTGCCCTTAGCAAACTCCATATTATGTAATAGTCGTAAAAGGGGATAGTGATGAATATAGATAGATTAGTTACTTTTGGTAAAGTAAAGCAAGTTATAAGCATTCTTTTGCTAGT
This sequence comes from uncultured Methylomarinum sp., assembly GCA_964654345.1. Lineage (GTDB taxonomy): Bacteria > Pseudomonadota > Gammaproteobacteria > Methylococcales > Methylomonadaceae > QPIN01. The sequence continues at coordinate 1,642 of CAZZIX010000196.1, read as the reverse complement.
TGTTTTTCTCAATGCGTGTTCAGATGACCCTCAGGGCCCACTTCCATTGTCTGAAAATTATGCTTTTGAAATCATTCCAAATGATGAAGCAAGCAAGATTGTAGATATTGCGAAAAAAACAATGCAATTACAAAACAAACGGGCAGCCGTGTTTGCAGAGGCTCAAGATGGGCAAAAACTTCGTGGTGTTCATCCTAAATCTCATGGCTGTGTGATTGGTGGCTTTGTTATCAATAAAGAACTAGACCCTGAATTTCAAGTTGGACTTTTTTCTAAACCGGGTAAAAAATATAAATCTCTGATCCGTTTCTCAAATGCATCAGTTCGTCTTTCGCCTGACCTAGAAAATGGTGGAAATGGGAGTCGTGGTATGGCTATCAAAATATTTGAGGTTAATGGGAACGTATTAGTCAGTGATAAAGGTAAAAATAATCAGGATTTTTTAATGATTAATACACCAGGGTTTGCTTTTCCTAATGTTCAAAGTTATCAACGATTAACAAATGCTCTTTTAGAATCCTCTTCGGGAGCTGACCCTAGTGCTGCTTTTACGCCAGCATCAGACTGGATTGATGAAGATGTAGTTAACTTTAAAAAAACAGTCGAAGCGATTGGAAAAATTAAACTTAAAACAGTCAATAACCCTTTGGAAGTTCAATATTTTGCTGCTGCGCCTTCTTCTTTTGGAAATGACCGAGTAATGAAATTTTCTGCAGAACCCTGTGGAGGTGAAAAACCTCAGAAACCTTTTTCTAGTACAACAAAAGTTTCGGAAAATTATTTGAACGAAGCATTAGTTTCAACGATGAATCAAGATGAAAATATCTGTATTGATTTAAAAATTCAAGTTATAGGTATTGATCAGGTGAAAGCAGACAGAGCAAAAAATGATGGTCGAGGTGATATTATTGAGGATGCCACCCGTGAATGGGATGAGAAAGAAATCCCCTTTATTAGCGTAGCGAAAATCACCATTCCTACCTCACAAACAATGGATTTATCCAGCCCTATACAACAGGAATGCAAGCTTAAATCATTTAATCCTTGGCATTCTCATACAGAACATAAACCATTAGGAGGGATTAATCGGTTACGAAAACCTGTTTATATAAATTCAACTAGTAATCGTTTGAGAAACAGATGAAATAATAAATTGTATAAGACAAAAACTCTCTAACTAAAGGCAATCACATGATAAAAATAAAATATTTAACATTATTCACCACACTAATATTATCAAATCTTTCTATTGCTGGTGATGAACGTTATCAGGTTGTCATTCTCCAACAGAGAGGGGGAGGAGGAGAAACTACTAACCATAGCAAAAGCAAAGTATTTATTTTGGATTCTAAATTTGGTGATATGTGGACGTGGGAAGACAGAAGTAAATTTACAACTAATGACGGTAAAATGGCTTTTGGCACTAGAATCACCTACCAAGGAAAACTTAAACCTGGCAAAGAAATAGGTGAAATTGTTGATTTCGAGAAGACGATTAGGTAAGTAATTGTCCCGATTGATTTGTAGGTTGGGCTAACAGCTCTATCGTTAACCCAACATCTTTATCAAAAATAGAGTGTTGGGTTGCCAAAAAGATGGCAGCCCAACCTATATTTTTTAATTGCACCCAAGTCAGTTTAGC
>CAZZIX010000195.1:2572-5293 GCA_964654345.1 uncultured Methylomarinum sp. | reverse complement strand
TTGATTGTAATATGATTGCAATTGATTATTTATCAGATTCATTGATAGGGGAAAACTGGTTTGAGATTGTTCAAGATCATTTGATTGAGGTTTTTGATAATCCGCATGAGCGACAGCTTAGAAATGGAAAAAGGGTTTCGTTAACAAGAAATAGATTAAATAATGATTCTGGTCAGATTATTCTATTATCTGATGTTAGCGAGTTACGGTCTTTGCAAGATAAAGTAAATCAGCAAAAACATTTGACAGCAATGGGTGAAATGGTTGCAGGGATGGCGCATCAAGTGCGGACGCCTTTGTCGACTGCAATTTTATATGCCTCTCAAATGAATAAACTCACGGTGACTGACAGCAATCGGATTAAATTTTCAAATAAAATTCTTGAACGTCTTCACTATCTGGAAAGGCAAGTGAGCGACATGCTGATTTTTGCTAAAGAAGGGTGTTTGGCGATGGACACTTTTTCTTTGAAAAACTTTTTGGCTCTAGTCCGTGACAATATGCAAGAGATAACTGAAAACAGTGAAGTGAAATTTAACATGAGGACTGATGTTAGAGTTGATGGCATGTTAGGGAATGAAGATGCATTGTTAGGAGCAATGATGAATTTGCTCAATAATGCGGTTGAGGTTCTGGAAGGAAAAGGAATCGTAACAATGACGATAGATCAGCGAGACCAGAATAATTTACAAATAAAAATACATGATGACGGGCCGGGAATAGAGGAAGGCACTCATCAAAGTGTGTTTGAACCTTTCTATACTACTAAAGTAAAGGGAACCGGTTTGGGTCTAGCTGTTGTAGATAGCGTGGTAAGGGCGCATAGCGGCTCGATTCAATGTGACTCTCAACAAGGCAAGGGTACTTTATTTACACTGTTAATTCCTTGCATTAATCAATATATAGAAGACAGTTGCCAGCAAATGGAGGACAGTTATGAAGCAGTATGATGTATTAGTGGTAGAAGATGATCTGGATTTGTGTGAAGCATTAACAGACACTTTGGAGATAGAAGGCTATCGGGTACTTTCAGCAAACAACGGAACGGAAGCGTTAAGTCAGCTCGCTAAAAATAAATTTAGATTGGTGGTGAGTGATATTCAGATGCCAATCATGGACGGAATTCAGTTACTGAATAATATGCGGCAGAAGCATCCAGAAATACCTGTTTTATTAATGACAGCCTATGGAACAGTGCCTAAAGCAGTAGAAGCAATGCAATCAGGCGCGGCAGATTATTTGATTAAGCCGTTTGAGGCATCAACTCTGGTTGAAAAAGTTACACAATTTGTAGTTGTTGAATCTGAAGTAATTAGCGACAGGGTTGTTGCTGATCAGAAAATGAAAAAACTTTATGAATTAACTGCAAAAGTAGCTAAAACAAATGTCACTGTTTTATTACAAGGGGAAAGTGGCACGGGTAAAGAAGTGATTGCCCGATATATTCACGATAATTCTTTATTCCATAAGGGGCCTTTTGTGGCGGTTAATTGTGCTGCAATTCCTGAGAATATGTTGGAAGCGATACTTTTTGGTTATGAAAAAGGTGCTTATACCGGTGCTGTACAAGCGATGCCGGGTAAGTTTGAACAAGCTCAGGATGGGACAATATTATTGGATGAAATATCAGAAATGGATGTTAGTTTACAAGCAAAATTATTACGAGTTTTGCAAGAAAAGGAAGTTGAACGCTTAGGGAGTCAAAATAAAATAAAGTTAAATGTCAGATTTTTGGCAACCACGAATAGAAAGCTAAAAGAGTATGTCAAACAGGGTTTATTTCGTGAAGATTTATATTATCGTTTAAGTGTATTCCCCATTAGTATTCCGGCATTAAAGGATAGAGTAGGGGATATTTTGCCATTGGCAATGGAATTAATGAAGAAACATTGGAAAGAAGGCAAAGCTTTACCTACCTATACTACCGATGCAATTGAGCTTATGCAGAATTATGATTGGCCTGGTAATGTGAGGGAGCTGGAAAATGTTGTACAACGTGCATTAATTTTACACCAAAATGGTGTGATTAATAGTGGTTGTCTTGTGTTTGAGGAGGGAATTGATGGACATTTTTTATCTCTTGAACAAGACATGATTGTTGACGGTATGCCTGCTATAGAACCAGTTTCTACAGAAATGGAACAGACAAATGCACGTCTTGGTGACAGTGTTCGTTCAGCCGAAGAAAATATCATTTTGCAAACATTAAAAGATCAGCAAGGTAGCAGAAAAATAACCGCTGAGAAATTAGGAATAAGCCCCAGAACATTAAGATATAAAATCGCACGGATGAAAGAAGCCGGTGTTGCTGTTCCTTGTTAATGAAATTACTTGAGTTTTTATGATTGGCCTAAAAAATGCTTGAGTACTGTTAGATAAAATACATTAAGAGAACGATATGAGTGAAATGAATATAAATCAGGTTTTAGCACAGATGCGAACCATGTCTATCGAAGCAACTGGTAAGCCAGAAACAATAGAGGGAATAGAAGGAAGCTCAGGTTTTTCGGACATACTTAAAGATTCAATAAATTCGGTGAATGAAATACAAAAAACATCAGGACAATTATCCAAAGCATTTGAAATGGGTGATCAAGATGTCAGTTTAGCTGAAGTGATGATTGCATCACAAAAAGCCAGTGTATCTTTTCAGGCAATGCTACAAGTTAGAAACAAATTAGTGGATGCATATAAAGATGTGATGAATATGCCAATGTAAGA
>CAZZIX010000195.1:0-2472 GCA_964654345.1 uncultured Methylomarinum sp. | reverse complement strand
TTTTAATGTTTTTTCTAGGAAAGTGAAGAACAAATAATGAGCGAAGAAGATAGCGCTAACTTGGCAGAAGTAGATTCAAGTTCAAATGCGTTAAAAAAATTAACCGAGGAAACGGAAACACCGCCTATTTTAAAAGGGCTGAGCAATTTATCAATTGCCAGACAAGTAGGCCTTCTGCTTGGTATTGCATTGAGTGTTTCAATAGGTATAGCCGTTGTACTATGGTCTCAAGAAGATTCTTATGATTTGCTCTATGCAGGAATGGGAGCTGATGATTCAGCTGACATTATACAAATCATAGATGAGCTAGGTATTGATTATAAGGTTGAAACTGAATCGGGAGCATTGATGGTGCCTGCTGATGAAGTGCGAAAGTTGAAATTAAAACTAGCAGCGCAAGGATTGCCTAGATCACAATCTTCAAGTGCAGGCTATGAGCTGCTGGATAAAGAGACAGGGTTTGGCACCAGTAGAAATGTTGAATTAATGCGATTTCGAAGAGCATTAGAAGGAGAGATAGCCAAAACCATTTCCACCATTCAAAATATTAAATCAGCACGTGTTCTTTTGGCTTTACCTAAACAATCAGTTTTTGTTCGGAAACGTAAAAAACCGAGTGCTTCTGTTATTGTTAATTTATATCAAGGGCGAAGATTAGAAAAGGAACAGGTAGAGTCAATTGTTCATTTAGTCGCCTCTAGTGTCCCAATGATGGACTCAACGCAAGTAACCGTGGTTGATCAAAAAGGACGTATGCTGAGTAGAAATAATTCTTCAGAAGATATGTATTTATCCTCAAAGCAGTTTGAGTATAAGAAAAATATTGAAGAACATTTGATGCGAAGAATAGAAAATATTCTGATCCCACTTGTTGGAAGGGATGGGATGCAGGCACAAATTTCGGCAGATGTTGATTTTGCCGTCACAGAAAAAACACAAGAAATGTTTAATCCTGATCTGCCAGCACTTAGAAGTGAGCAGACACAAGATGAACAAAGTTCTAGCTCAGCAATTCAAGGAGTCCCGGGTGCTTTATCTAACCAGCCACCACCGGCAGGAGTAGCACCTGAAATTGCAATAGGGGAAGAGGGTCAAAGTAAAAATAGCCCAAGTTCAAGTAGCCAATCTGCAACCCGAAATTATGAACTGGATAAAACGATTACTCATACTCGGTTAGCCTCAGGTGTTTTGCGTCGGCTATCAGTTGCCGTTGTGATTGATTATAAAAAAGTAATGCTAGGTGATGGAGAGAGTGGAACACAACCTTATGCTCAAGAAGACGTCAATCAGTTTAGACAATTAGTAATGCAAGCAGTAGGTTTTGATAATAGTCGTGGAGATCAGGTGACGGTAACTAATGTTGCATTTAGAGCGCCTGATGAAATTGAAGTCTTACCTGAATTACCATTATGGGAGCAAGAATGGTTTATTGACCTGGCTAAACAAGTCGCGGCTGTATTGGTTGTTTTATTCTTAATATTAGGTGTAATAAGACCGACCATGCGAGGCTTAGTTGCCAGAGATGAAGAAGTTAAAGCTTTGCTTGATGCTCATGCAGAAGCAGATGCTATGGGTGGAATAGTCAGAATGGACGAAAATGGGAATCCTGTTGCAGTGCCTGTCGATGAAGATGGGGAAAATGCTGATATGACTGGTTTGCCAGAAGATGTCTTATTATTAGAGGCACCACAGAGTTATGAAAAACGATTAGAGTATATTCAGAAACTCATTGATGAAGATTCTCTTCAAGTGTCACAAATTCTTACAGAGTGGTTAAAGGCAGATGGCTGAGAGTGATGTAAAATTAGATTCAACAGATAAAGCGGCTTTAATACTTTTAGCTGTGGGACAAGACAGAGCAGCTAGTGTGTTAAAAAATATGGGGCCAAAAGAAGTTCAGATCATTGGTACCGCCATGGCAGGCCTAGGGACTATATCAACTGATATGGTTGATCTTGTGCTGGAAGATTTTATTATTCAGATTAAAGACCAAACGGGTTTAGGGCTGGACTCTGATAATTACATTCGTACTATGTTGGTTGATGCTTTAGGTGAAGATAAAGCGGGTAGTGTTATAGATAGAATCTTATTAGGTGGAAATAGTAAAGGGATTGAGCAGCTTAAATGGATGGATACACGATCTATAGCTGATTTAGTTCGGGTAGAACATCCGCAAATTGTTGCCACTATATTATCTTTATTAGACGCAGATCAATCGGCCGCTGTTTTGGGCTTGTTAGCTGAAAACATGCGTTCAGATATACTCATGAGAATCGCCAAAATGGAAACTATACAGCCTGCTGCGATTAAAGAATTAGATGAAATGATGGAGAAACAGTTATCAGGAAGTGATAGTGTTAAAGCTTCAGCAGTCGGTGGAATTGATGCAGCGGCCAATATTTTAAATTATATGGAAGGTAATTTAACTGAAGAAATGATGGAAACAATCAATGAAAGTGATGAGGTATTAGG
>CAZZIX010000194.1:0-5365 GCA_964654345.1 uncultured Methylomarinum sp. | reverse complement strand
GCTGTTGCTGGATTTGTGGCTATTGCTATGGGTAAAACTCTATTTGGAGGTATTGGGTTTAATGTCTTTAACCCTGCTTTGGTCGGACGCGCATTTATCCAGGCCGCTTTTCCTGTTTCTATTACCACCTGGACTCCTGCCTTAGCTGTTAACCGTTTTATTGAGTTTATTCCTTCTACTCTTGCTGTGCCCTTTATGAAGCCAGTAGAAACTGCTGAATGGACAACTCAGGTCAGTATTGATGGGTTTTCTGGTGCTACACCATTAGGTTTAATGAAATTTCAAGGTATATTTACGGATACCTATGATTTATTTATGGGTTTAACGGCGGGTTCAACAGGAGAAACATCTACTTTGTTGATTCTCCTCTGTGGTAGTTATTTAGTCTTTAAGAATATGCTAGATTGGCGTATTCCTGCCGCTGTTATTCTTGGAACGGTCATTACTGCTGAATGTTTCTATTTGATGGATGCAACTAAATACCCATCTCCTCTATTTATGATATTTTCAGGTGGATTAATGTTTGCGGCTGTTTTTATGGCTAGCGATATGGTCGCCTCACCTGTTACACCGATGGGGATTTTTGTTTTTGGGTTATTAGTCGGATTTCTAACGGTTATTATCCGTTTATTTGGAGGACTTACAGAGGCGGTTATGTATGCCATTTTATTTGGTAATGCTGCAACCCCTATTATTGAATCTTATACTCAGCCACATATTTTTGGTTATAAAAGGAAGAAACCATGAGTGAATCGCCAGAAAATAAACAGGATGAGGTTCCACCTTTACCCTCTAGTTTTTCGTTAATTTCAACGCTAGGTTTGGTTTCTATGATCTCTGGTTTGTTGGTCGTGCTGATTTATGAATATACAAAACCGATTATTGCAGAAAATCAACGGTTAGCGACTGAGCGTGCTATTTTTAAAGTATTACCAAAAACAACTAGCCGTCTAACTTTTATTATTAAAAAAGGTAAAATCGAACAACTAAAACCAGAGGATAAAACTGAGGGGGATTTAATTTATGCCGGTTATGATGCTAATAATCAGCTTGTAGGTATTGCTCTTAATGCTGCTGAACAAGGCTATCAAGATATTATTAAGTTACTTTATGGTTATCAACCAGAAAAAGGCTGTATAACTGGCTATGATGTTTTGAAAAGTACAGAAACACCAGGGTTTGGTACAAAAATCACTACGGATGAGGAGTTTTTAGCTAACTTTAATTGTTTAGATGCTAAGGTTAACCCATCATTATCAGGCTTGATTAACGAAATTAAAACGGTAAGACATGGTACCAAACAAAATCCGTGGGAAATTGATGCTATTGCTGGCTCCACCATTACATCCAACGCATTAGGGCGAATGTTCAATCAAAGCGGTAATGCATTACACCCAATTATTGCACAAAATTTATCGCTACTAAAACAAGCTAAAGAAAAGGCAGGAGGTAAACATGGCCAAATCAAATAAAAAAGAAACTCCATTAACCATGGATGTATTCACCGCAGGAATATGGAAAGAAAACCCTGTGTTTGTGATGATGCTAGGCTTATGTCCCGTTCTTGCAGTAACCAATAGCGTAGAAAATGCGTTGGCGATGGGTGCTGCAAGTATTTTTGTTTTGGTTTGTTCTAATGCATTGATTTCTGCACTTAGAAATTTTATTCCTAAACAAGTTAGAATCACGACTTATATTATTATTATTGCCACCTTCGTCACTTTGGTTGATTATATTATTCAAGCGATTAGCCTTGATTTATATAATAAATTAGGTGCATTTATTCAATTAATCGTTGTTAATTGCTTGATTTTAGGGAGAGCAGAAGCTTATGCCTCTAAAAACTCCTTCAACAAAACGGTCATCAGCGCTTTAGGGATGGGGTTAGGTTTTACACTCGCCTTAGTTATGTTAGGTGGAGTTAGGGAATTATTAGGAGCAGGACAGTTACTAGGTTATCAAATTTTTAGCACTGATTTTGAACCCTGGGTTGTTATGATTCTTCCACCAGGAGGATTTATTGTACTAGGCTCCTGGTTATTACTTATTAATTATATTGAAGAACGCAGAACAGGAAAATTAATTGATAAAGATGAAGAATCTGTTCACATGACCATCACTCAAAATTAGGCATTGTTATGAATCCTGAATCACTCAGTTTTATTTTCCTAAGTGCCTTTTTAATCAATAACTTTGTATTGGCATTGTTCTTGGGTTTATGCCCTTTTGTTGGCGTATCAGCTAAACGCGATACGGCTTTTAACATGAGCCTTGCTACGGCATTTGTCATGTTTGTAAGCTCTACATGTTCCTATGGAATTAACCTTGTATTAACAAGCTTTGATTTAGAGTTTTTGCGTTTAATCAGTTATATCGCTCTTATCGCATCATCTGTGCAATTAGTTGAAATGGTGTTAAAGAAATTTAGCCCTGCCTTATTTAGAGCTTTAGGTATTTTCTTACCGTTAATCACAACTAACTGCGCTATTTTAGGTGTTGCCTTATTTCAAACATCCAGAGGCTATGATTTTTTACAATCAGTTTCATTTAGCCTTGGGGCAGGAGCTGGGTTTGGTTTGGCAATTATTTTAATGGCTGGGTTAAGAGAAAAGTTAGAACTATCTGACTTACCTAATATTACTCAAGCCGCTGCTTTAAGCATGATGTTAGCTGGAATTTTATCATTAACCTTTATGGGGTTTGCAGGGCTTGGAACAACGGCTTAGGAAAAACTATGTTCAATTTATTAATTACTGTTACTATCATTTTCTCATTATTATTAGCTTGGGTTTTAATCCAGCAAGCAGCTAGAAAATATGCAGCTAATCACCCTGAACTTGGCCCAGTAAAAGAGGAAGGCCTAGGGTGTGGAAAAACTTGTGGGTGTAAAAAAGGAAGTTGTGCCCAAGAAAATTAAACCTCAAAACCTCCCATCCCAAGCCTTATCTAATCGTTTAGCAGAAATAGGGTAGGCTGTTTTAATTTGTTGTGCAAATAAGGAAACCCTAAACTCTTCAAGATCCCAGCGAAATTTATCTAGTTCTGGGATCACGATTTCTTTTTGAGACTTTTTTTCTACTTCAGTCCAGTATCTCTTCCAATATCGATTGAGTTCTTGCAACGATTTTATCTCATTTTTTTGCTTATCTAAGCGATATTCAATTGCTTTTAAATACCGAGGAAGTGCTTTAAATTGGTGATAAGGTAAATGACGAATAAAACCGGCATAAACAAGTAGGTTCAATTGGGTATTTATATCATCAGCCACTTCTTTTTGAGTACCAGACTGATCTAATTGTTTTTTAATCGTGCTGACTCGTTCCATCACATCTACCACTGTTTTACCCATTTCATTGGCAAAGCCGACCATATACTGCTTATTATTTTTTAAACAATCATCAAAAGCAAGTTGTGTACGAATATCACCCTCCTCAAGAAATGTTGCGGCTAAAATAGCAAATAACATATCTTCTTTAAACACGCCTCCAGTTCTATCGCTTATCAAAGGATGTTTTGCCAGTTTATTATAATTAAATTCCGTTGCAGGTGAATTTGGTAGGTTCTTGATAATATATTGGCTATCTTTACGTGCCTGTAATTGAAACAACCTAAGTAACCCCTCTTTATGAGCAAGCTCTGCTTTTGGCTTTGTATCAAAGATACGAACCCCTATTGCATCACCTTCATCTATCATCGCAGGAAAACCAACAAAAGATTGCCCTTTTTGAATAAACTCATAAGTTTCAGGCAGATCATCAAAAACCCATTGAATATAACCGGTATGATTTAATTCATCCGCTGCTATTTGGTCAAAACTATCACCTGCCTTTTCGATATATTTATCTTGTAAAACCTTTAAGTTTCTACCATACCCAATAGATCGACCCTTTTCATCAACTACCCGGTAATTCATTTTTAAATGATCACTCAAAAGATCAGCATTCCATTCTGTTAAAGGGATTGATTCACCTGTTATTTGTCGTAATCGCTTACCTAGCCATTCATATAAAGAACCTTTAAAATCAGGTTCTATTTCCAGACAAGATTGTACTGTTTGTGGTACAGGCACAAAATATTTACGAAGTTGTTTGGGTAGTGCCTTGATTAAGGCAATCACTTTTTCTTCAAGTAAACCAGGAACCAGCCATTCAAACGGTTGAGTGGATATTTGATTTAATTGATGGACAGGAATAATCGCAGTCACCCCATCTTCATCATGTCCAGGTTCAAATCGATATTGCAGCTCAATAGATAAATTACCGATATTTTTATGATCTGGATAATCCCAATCACTCACATACTCATCATCTTGCCGAGTTAAATCTTCTTTAGTCAAAAATAAAAGCGTGGGAGTCTCTTTTTCAGCCGTTTTACGCCATTTATCTAATGTGATTCCATTCACGACTTCCTCAGGTAATTTATTATCGTAAAACTGATACAACCATTCTTCATCTTCAATTAAATCAACACGCCGTCCTTTATGTTGAATATACCCAACCTCTTCTAATAATTTATGATTGGCTTTAAAAAATGGTGCATTAGAATGATAGTCTTGAGCGACCAATCCACAGCGAATAAAGATTTCCCTTGCCGCTTTTGGGTCAACATTCTCATACGGAATTTTTCTTTTAGGCTGAATGGTCAAACCATAAAGCAGAACTCGCTCATAAATAGCACTACGCCCTGCTTTCTTTTCCCAATGCGGCTCATAATAACTTGATTTTACGAGGTGTTTAGCACATTGCTCAATCCACTGCGGTTCAATTTTTGCCACTGTTCGTGCATACACTTTTGATGTTTCCACTTGCTCGGCTGCCACAATCCATTTTGGCTTAGCTTTATATTGCCCAGATCCTGGAAAAATAAAAAACTTTAAATTTCTAGCACCAATATATTCGTATTGTTCATGCCGAAAACCAATATTGGATAATAAACCCGGTAACAAGGCGCAATGGATTGCTTCATACCCTGCATCACTGGTATTGGGCTTTAGCTTTAACTCTCCTTTGATAACTTGCATAATCTGTGCATGTATATCAAACCATTCACGCATTCTTATATAAGATAAAAAATGTTCTTTACAATATTTTCTTACTTTATTATTTGATAAAGCCTTTTTTTGAATTTCAAATACCTTCCAGATATTTAAAATAGTTAAAAAGTCAGAATCATCAATTTTAAATTCTGCATGCTTACTATCTGCTTGCTGCATTTTATCTGCTGGCTTTTCACGAGGGTCTTGTATACTTAATGCAGAAACAATAATGGAAATCTCAGCTAAACAATTTAATTTATTGGCTGCCAATAGCATTCTGGCTAACTTTGGATCTGTCGGAATTTTTGCTAATTGTCGCCCCATCACTGT
>CAZZIX010000193.1:2278-5422 GCA_964654345.1 uncultured Methylomarinum sp. | reverse complement strand
AATTATTATCTTAAAAAAGGCAAGCCAGAATCAACATCAATATTCTGCGCTCGATGACGTAACAAATGATCCATTATTGTAATTGCCATCATCGCCTCCGCTATCGGTGTTGCTCTAATACCTACACATGGATCATGCCGTCCTTCAGTGATGACTTCTATTGCCTCACCTTTAGTATTTATACTTTTTCCTGGAAGACGTAAACTTGACGTGGGCTTTAGTGCAATACGAGCGACAATATTCTGCCCCGTAGAAATCCCACCCAATACACCACCCGCATGATTGCTTAAAAAACCATCGGGTGTTATTTCATCTCTAAAATAAGTTCCTTTACTGTTAACGCAATCAAAACCATCACCTATTTCCACTCCTTTAACTGCATTAATACTCATTAAACTATGCGCTAATTCAGCATCTAAACGGTCAAAAATAGGCTCTCCAAGGCCAGGTGGAACATGAGTTGCAACCACTTCGACTTTAGCCCCTATTGAATCACCTTCTTTCCTCAGTGCATCCATATATTTTTCCATTTCTGCTATTTTATCCGAATCGGGACAAAAGAATGGATTAGTTTCTATAATACTTAAATCTATTTTTTCAACCTTAATAGTCCCTAGTTGAGATAAATAACCATAAATTTCTATCTTAAATTTTTCCTTAAGGTATTTTTTTGCAATAGTGCCTGCTGCCACACGCATTGCTGTTTCACGAGCTGAAGATCTGCCTCCCCCACGATAATCTCTAAACCCATACTTATGTTGATATGAATAATCCGCATGCCCAGGACGGAAGGATTCTGCAATTTTAGAATAATCTTTAGATCTTTGGTCGGTATTTTCAATTATTAAACCAATAGGTGTGCCGGTTGTTTTTCCTTCAAACACACCGGAAAGAATTTTCACCTGATCAGCCTCTCTTCTTTGTGTCGTATGTCTTGATGTCCCAGGTTTTCTTCTATCCAAATCAAATTGAATATCTTCTTCTGTTAAAGAAACACCGGGTGGACAGCCATCAATTGTACAACCTAAAGCCAATCCATGACTTTCGCCAAATGTTGTTACTGTAAATAATTTTCCTATCGAGTTCCCAGACATATTAATTAGTATTTTTTAAATTGTTGGTGATATTGTTGAACCTGTTTAGCTGTTAACAGAAAAACACCATCACCACCTTGCTCAAATTCAAGCCAATAAAATGGGATTTGAGGAAACAGTTGTTGCAATGTTTCTGCACTGCTTCCTACTTCAATGATTAAAACACCGTGCTCTGTTAAATAATCATTAGCATCTACTAAAATCCGCAAAACCAAATCTAATCCGCTAGTCCCACCAGTAAACCCCATTTCTGGCTCTTGATGGTATTCAGCCGGAAGCTCTTTCCATTCTTGTATGGCAACATAAGGTGGATTACTAACAATGACATCATATTTGTTGCTCGGTAATGCCTTAAACAAGTCTGATTTAAATAAGCAAACTTGTTCCAAAACATCATGCGATTTAATGTTCTTACCAGCAACCTCTAATGCATCATCAGACAGCTCAACCGCATCAACCTGAGCATCAGGAAAGGCATAGGCACAAGCAATAGCGATACATCCACTACCTGTACATAAATCCAATATATTCAAAACCTTGCTTTCATCAACCCAAGGAGAAAAATGCTGCAAGATTATTTCAGCAATGGGAGATCTCGGTACCAGCACTCTTTCATCAACATAAAAAGACAAACCAGCAAAAATTGCCTCATTAGTAAGATAAGCAACAGGTTTTCGTTCTTTTATTCTCTTATCTAGCAGAAAAACTACCTTTTTACGTTCTTCTACGGTTAACACAGCATCTAGATAACAATCATCAAGATTATAAGGTAAAAATAAAACATGTAAAACAATAGCAGCAGATTCATGCAAGGAAGTAGCTAAACCATGGCCTAAAAACACTTTATTTTCAACAAATTGGCTTGCTCCCCAGCGAATAAAATCTCTTATCGTTTGAAGTTCATTGGTTAAATCCGTTTGATTAGCAGTCGTCATTTATCTGTAAGTTTAAATTTAATTACAGAATTAATTTTAAACTAAATTCACTTTGTAAGGTCATATAAACTAACATTCTACTGGTTCAGATACAGACATCTACATAACTATATGAAAAAAAACAAGATAATATTCTTTAACTTTTGTTTATAATCTTCAAGTCTGGTATCATTGTAGATGTTAGTTAAGAAAGACAAGGTGAACAAGAAAGTTGTACCCAAAGTCTTTCCAGTCAGTCAGAAATACTGATTTATAAATTTTATACTTAACTTAAAAATTAGGAGCTTACATAATGAAAAGATTTTTACACATTATTCTATTTACGCTTTTTTCAATACAAGTCCAAGCGGCAACACTAAATTGGAATAAAGCAGGTAGTATCATTGAATCATCCGGCTTCCGGTCACAAGAAACTGAGCCAGATAAACAAACATTGACTGGTGGTATTGATTTTAATGCAGCACAAGGCCCCATCACAGACACGTGGGCTTTTACCCTAAATGGTGCTAATGCAGCAGGTATTGCAGTAAGTAGCCTTGTTATTGAGTTTACAAACGACCAAATGGATGTTGGCTCAATCACTTTAGATGGCAATCTTTTTACTGCTGATAATGGTACAGTCAATCTTTGGACTTCAAATGCCACACTAGATGATGGCGTGCATTTTGTTACTTTAAATGGTATCAACGTATTAGACGAAGCTGCTCAATATGATATAAAAATTTCAGTTGTCGGCGACGGCCTATCTGCAGTTCCAGTTCCTGCAGCAGTATGGATGTTTGGCTCTGGTTTAATTGGATTAGTCAGCTTTTCACGTCGTAAATCTAAATCATAGAAAAATATCCTCATTATTTTTGTACACTGTGTAAGTATACATACCCAAGCAGTGTACAAAAATTAACTCTATTATTAGCTAACCACCTATCCTCGCTTGAAATCAAAATTAGAAACGAATAAATAAAATGTAGGCTTTTTTAACCTCAAAACTAAAGATATAGTATGTTAATTATGTATCACCTCAACTTTACATTTAGCTCAGAAACCCTTTTAAATCAGCATAGCTAACAAATCATAAGTGGTATTATGGATATTTTCCAACCGCGATTGACAAAAAA
>CAZZIX010000193.1:0-2178 GCA_964654345.1 uncultured Methylomarinum sp. | reverse complement strand
CCAACAAACTGAAAAAGCCATAAACCTAAAAGATATAGTTTTAAAACAATTAATTTCAAATATAAACAAGACTACAGAGTCATTAGCAATTCCTGAAAAACCGTCCATTATTACTGCAAAAATCGTAACAATCCTTGAAGATGAAATTCAATTACAATTAGATAAACTGGGAAAACCAGCTCAATCTACAAATATCAAAACTATTGGTAATAACAATATCATAACGCTTAAAAAAGAAGATATTCTTATAGATCATAAAGAGCTTAACTCCCAGACTCTGAAATCATTCAATTTTAAATTGGGACAAAAAATTCAACTCATGAATATAAGCAATGGAGTTGATACTAACCCAAAATTTAGCATCATTAACACTACCCCAGAAAAACTTAACAAAGGCCAAATCATTAACGCAATGGTCTTAAAAACAAACCATAATAAAATACAGCTACTTTTACAGCCAAATAATTCATCTCAAAAAGAACTTTCTTCAAATATCATTAACTCGACCATAATTACTTTAAATAAAAACCAACTAATATCAGACCAAACCATAGGTTTTAAAAATACTCCTTTTGATATGAAAAATTTACAAAAAGGAGAATTAATTTCTTTTAAAGTCATTAAACTAGGCAATCAACCAAAATTTGAATTGATTGATAAAAATTCCTTAATCAATACAAACCTTAAAATACAAAACACAATTAAACAAACATTGCCAACTCAAAACTCACCTTCTGAGCTAGTAAATCAGCTGATTAAAAATTTATCGTCAATCAATGATAATGACTCTATTCCAGATAACTTAAAACGTTTAGCCAGACAAATTATAGACAGTATTCCTCATATAAAAAATGATAGAGTTGACCCAAAAATATTAAAACAATCTGTATTTAATTCTGGATTATTTTTAGAAGCAAAGTTGACTTACTCTGGTGAAAAAAACGATCTAAATTTACAGGCAGATTTAAAAAACCAACTTTTAAAGCTTCAACATACCATTAAGCAAGAAATTGAAACTCAACAAAAATCACCCTCTAGCGAAATTGATCTATTACAAGAGATACAGAAAAAAACCGAAAATTCATTAGCAAAAATAATCCTCAATCAATTAGGTTCACTTCCAAAAGAAGAGGGTATAAAACAAGCCTGGGTTTTGGATATTCCTTTTATAAACAAAGAAGTTTCTGAGTCTGTAAAAATTGAAATTGAAAGGGAACAAAATAAAGATGAAGAAACTAATTCTGAAAACTGGGCGGTAACCATCACTATTACCCCACCAGGCCTAGGAACAATTCATTGTAAAGTGGTATGTATTAATAAAACTATCAATACAAGGTTTTGGAGTGATACTGAAAAAGTTATATCAAAAATCACTCATAATTTAGACTATTTAAAAGCACAATTTGATAAAGCTGGAATAGAAACTGGACACATGTTCGCCCATTCTGGAACAGAAAATAATGATGTAATTAACAACCTAAAAAACCAAAGTTTGTTTGACCAGAAAGCTTAAAATATTTTCTATTATTAAAAACCAACGTTAAAATTAGTCACCATAATCCAAAATAACAATCTTCTTTAAAACACCACCTCGAAAAATCAATTCTCGCCTAAATTTTCTAGGCCCAAAATTATAAGTCCAGACATCTATAAGTTCAATATTACAAATAGGAGGGTAGTCGTAATTTCCTTGATCAAAATATCTTTCGTTATTGTATTGATAATAATCATTACTCCTTCTATTAACGCAATTCGGAGGAAATACACGCTCTCGTTGCTCCACAAATAATGGTTCACCACATCGAGAAATAACTTTTGCCTTCCCTGCGCCTACATCAATAAACCTTTTACCACATCTAAGTGCTAGAACTTGCCCAGAAAAAATAGATAAAATAAGCAATACTACCAATTTTTTAATTATCATTTTCAAAATTAAAACCTCAGATTTAGTCCTGATAAATTATATCAATTATCTTCTAATATAAAACGATATATTATTTTACTGATAGACTAGAATATAAAGAAGATAGTTCACTTAAGATTATAAAATTTGGGAATAAATCCATAAACTCCAATTACCCGTTTATCGTAGAAAACATAGTTGAACGCGGAATTATAGTAGGTAAGCTTTTTTACTCGTTGTGTTTGAGACAGGTATATAATTTACCATGCTAATGG
>CAZZIX010000192.1:3125-5427 GCA_964654345.1 uncultured Methylomarinum sp. | reverse complement strand
TACTACTATTTGTACAGCAGGTATTTGTTAAGCATAATAAGCAACTAAACTAATAAAGGGTCTTGCACATAGAAAATAAAGGTGAGTTTTTGACTTTTGAAAAAATTAAATGTATTGAGTGACTTGAAATGTGGATAATTACAGGAGTAAAAACCAGAACAAATCTTGAAAAATCAGATAATGAGAAAGTAAAGGTAAATAACAATGGCTGAACAAATTATCAATATATCTTTTCCCGTTAATGAGGGGATATTATCCACTTTAAAAGAATCAAAAGAGGAGTTTACTAAAGATGTCCTTTTCTCCTCTGCTTTACTTTTTTACCGGAAAAGAAAATTATCGCTTGGAAAAGCGGCTGAACTTGCTGGATATTCTAAATTAGACTTTATAAGCAAGCTGCAAGAGGAAAAAGAATTTATTTTTGACTATTCAGAAGAAGAAATTGGTGATATTTTTTCTGATGTAGTAAATATAAAATGAAAACAGTATCAAATACCACGCCTATAATATCGTTAAGTTCTATTGGTAAAATTGAAATTTTAAAAGAATTATTTCAAGAAATCATTATCCCTCAAGCGGTTTATGAAGAAATTAAAGCCAAACAAAGTTATGGATACAATGAGGTGGATTTAAACTTTATAACGGTACAAACAATTAACAATATAGAACATGAAACACAGCTACTAAGCCAATTAGATATTGGTGAAGCACAATCTATTGTGCTTTCAAAAGAAATAAATGCTGACAATACAATTATAGATGAAAATACTGGATACATTTTTGCCAAAGAATCAGGGCTTAATGTAATCAGAACATTATCACTTTTATTGAAAGCCAAAGAAATGAATATCATTGCTGAAGTCAAACCTCTTCTTGATGAAATGATTTCTAAAGGAAGGTGGTATTCAAATCATGTTTACTATTCTTTCTTGAGAAAAGCTAATGAATTGTAGTCTTATCCAAAATTGATCTTAGCTTCTAAATCATTACGAGAGTCAGCATTTTTTAACGCTTCTTCTAAGCTAATTTTTTGTTCTTGATATAGATCATTCAGGGCATCATCAAAAATTTTCATACCTTTACTACCACTGGTTTTCATTGCTTCTTTAATTTCGTTTAAAGCACCTTTTAGAATTAAGTTGGAAATATGTGGTGTATTAAGCAATACTTCAATTGCGGCACATCGTTTACCATCGGGCGTAGGGATTAAGCGTTGAGAAATAACGGCATTCATGTTGATAGCGAGATCCATAAATAACTGTTTATGCTCGACTTGGGGAAACATATTGATAATTCTTTCCATCGCCTGATTCGCATTGTTGGCATGTAAAGTAGAAATACATAAATGTCCCGTATTCGCTAATTCTAATGCAGCAGACATGGTTTCTCTATCTCTAATTTCACCGATTAAAATAACGTCAGGTGCTTCTCGTAAGCTTGCTTTTAAGGCACGAGCATAAGACTCTGTATCTATCCCTACTTCACGCTGGTTAACGATTGATTTTAAATTAGGATGAGAAAACTCTACGGGGTCTTCAATGGTTAAAATATGTCCAGCAGAATTTTCATTTCGGTGGTTAACCATTGCAGCAAGTGAGGTGGACTTACCTGATCCAGTTCCCCCAACCATTAATAATAAACCACGCTTTGCTAAAATTAATTCTAGTAATGTATCTGGTAACCCTAAATCAGTAGGCTTAGGAATGACAGATGGAATTAAACGAAGCACCATGCCTACCGTTTTTCGCTGATAAAAGGCATTGACTCGAAAACGAGCACTGCCATCTTTTAAACTAATAGCAAAATCTAAATCTTTTGTTTTTTTAAATTCTTCTTGTTGGCCTTCATCCATAATGCCAAAAGCAGCAGATTCGGTTAACTCAGGAGTTAATAGGTATTTATCTAGCTCAACAGCAGTACCTGATATTTTGGCTTTGATAGATGCGCCCGCAGTTAAAAATAAATCCGATGCATCTAGTTTAACCATTTCTATCAAGTAAGGCATAATATCTAGTGTCGACTCTGGCGACTCTCCTAATACTTGAATATTACTAAGATCTACTTCTGTTCTAGCAGTACGTTTATCTGGTTTTATCAGTATGATAATTAATTCATCACTGTCTTTATCAAGCTGAATGATAAAAGTTTTACCCGCTGGTTTATAAGCTAGACGAACAGTTTTATAATTATTCAGATCCTTTTTTTGGTTTTCATCCAGTAACTTGGCAACAAATTGATTAATAAATTCATTAGTTGCTGCTGTGTTTCCAACTGCTTTTTTTTGACCTGCTAATTCTAGGCT
>CAZZIX010000192.1:0-3025 GCA_964654345.1 uncultured Methylomarinum sp. | reverse complement strand
CATTAGTTGCTGCTGTGTTTCCAACTGCTTTTTTTTGACCTGCTAATTCTAGGCTTGGTACTTCATTTGCCTTTAAATGTAGAGAATCAGCTTCTTTCTCTAACATTAATTTTAGATAAGGTGATAAATCCATGGGGTATATGTCTTATTTGTTTTTGTAAAAAAAATTCGATAAAGAGTTTCTAATAACTGATGAAGTTATGCCATATGGTTATCAAGATCTTCATCTTCAGTTATTTCTAATGATAGCCCACCCGTTTCTTTGCTTTCTCCACCGGCTAATTTAATCTGCAAGCGTAATTCATTTTGTGAATCAGCATTTTTCAAGGCTTCGTCATAATCTATCGTGCCTGCTTGGTAAAGTTCTAAAAGAGCCTGGTCAAAAGTCTGCATCCCTAATTCACGAGACTTTGCCATAATCGGTTTCATACCACTAATATCCCCTTTAGCAATTAGATCTGAAATTAAGGGAGTATTAATTAAAATTTCAATTGCAGCCGTACGACCACCGTCTGTCGTCTTGACCAGCCGTTGGGAAATAATGGCACGTAGATTAAGAGAAATATCTTGCATTAATTTCTCATGTGATTCAATAGGGAAAAAACCTAAAATACGATCGACTGCCTGGTTAGCATTATTGGCGTGTAGAGTCGCCATTGCTAAATGACCTGTTTGAGCGAACTCCATACCAAATTCCATGATTTTAGCATCTCGAATTTCACCTAGAACAATAACATCAGGTGCTTGACGTAAAGTGTTATGCAAGGCAACTTCCCAATCAAAGGTATCAACACCCACTTCTCGTTGCATCATAATGCAATTTTTATGAGGGTGAACATATTCAATGGGATCCTCAATCGTAATGATGTGTCCATAACTTGTCTCATTACGATGATCAATCATTGCAGCCATTGAGGTTGATTTCCCCGAACCGGTCGCTCCAACCATAATGATTAGGCCATTTTTATGGGAAATAATTTCTTTTAAAACTTGTGGAAGTCCAAGTTTGTCAAAATTTGGAATTTCTGCGGCAATCACACGAAGAACAAGTCCTTGGTTGCCTTGTTGAATATAAGCGTTAACTCTGAATCTGCATAAATTTGCTGGAGAAATGGCAAAATTACATTCTTGTGTTTCTTCAAATTCCTTTAGCTGTTTATCGTTCATAATGCACTGAGTCAATGCTTTAGAATCTTCTGCAGATAAAGGTTCTTGCGAAATAGGAGTCAGAACACCTTTAATTTTTATCGCAGGAGGAAACCCGGTCGTTATAAATAAATCCGACCCATCTTTATGCAGTAAAATTTTAAGTAGCTTAAGCATAAAAGCCATGGCTTCATTTCTTTCCATTAGGAACTCCTTTGATTTTTAAGAGGTTTATCTTGTTTAAAGTAAGAATAACGTAAATCCTTAATTAAACATAATAGTAATGAGTTTAAGTGTAGTTCAAATTGAAAGACTAACAATATTTTGCTCTAGTTTTGATGGAAAGAAGATTTAATAAATGTACAGTGCAAGGTATAATTGAACCCATTTAAAAATTGATTAGGTATTATGAGTAAGCAAAGAAAAGCAGTGGCTTTGATTTCAGGAGGTCTGGATTCTTTATTAGCTGCTAAAACTCTTTTAGAGCAAGGAGTCCACGTTGAGGGAATTAACTTTTTTACCGGTTTTTGTGTAGAAGGGCATACCCATGCGATCAGGAAAAAAGATAAAGACAAACCGAAAAGAAATAATGCCTTATGGTCAGCAGAGCAACTGGGTATAAAATTACATATTATTGATGTGATTGATGAATATAAAGATGTATTAATCAACCCAAAACATGGCTATGGCGCAAATATGAATCCATGTCTGGACTGTAAAATTTTTATGGTTCATAAAGCAAAGGAATGGATTAAAGAAAATGATTTTGATTTTATTATTACAGGGGAAGTGATTGGTCAGCGTCCGATGTCACAAAGAAAAGATACTATGCCTGTCATAGCAGCAGAATCAGGCGCGGATGATTTATTGTTGCGTCCATTATGTGCAAAAAATTTACCGATGACCTTACCAGAACGTGAAGGTTGGGTTGATAGAGAAAAACTATATGGTTTTAGTGGTCGTACTAGAAAGCCACAAATGGCATTAGCCAATGAATTTGGCTTTGAAGATTTTGCTCAACCTGCAGGAGGGTGTTGCTTTTTAACGGATAAAAGTTATTCCAATAAATTGGTTGATTTATGGTCAGCTAGAGGCGATAAGGAATATGACTTAGATGATATTATGCTATTAAAAGTAGGCCGACATATTCGTCCTAGCAATAATTTTAAAGTTATTGTTGCCAGAGAAGATGGTGAAGCTAGGTTTATGCAAGGCTACAAAAAAGAATTTCTTAATATGAATTGTGCTAGTCATCGGGGGCCTTTAGCATTAATAGATGGTAAACCAACTGAAGAAGAATTGGTTGTTGCTGCTCAGTTAGTTGCACGGTATGGGCAAGGACGTGATGCAGAAACTGTTGATGTCACTATAAGAGAAAAAGATGGTGCGGAAAGACAAATTCAGGTGCAACCTTTTAAAGCAGATAAAATACCTCAAGAGTGGTTTGTTTAATGGCGAAAGAAACTTTAAACGCAAAACGATTATTGTGTCCTTTACCTGTCATTCGTACTCAAGATGAAGTCAAAAAAATGAAAAAAGGTGATGTATTGGAAGTTGTTTGCACTGATCCTGGCGTGATGCAGGATATTCCTGCTTGGTGCAGAATTAATGGGCATAAGGTGTTAGAAACATTGTCAGAGGAAATGGAATACACCATTATTTTAGAAGTAGGGTAAAGATTGTTGCGTAGGCTGGGCTGCCGTCTCTTTGGCAACCCAACAAAAACATTGGGTTAAAGTTAAGACAACTGGAAGCAAATAATCCACCCATTTTGCTTGCCTTTTTGTCCGCCTTAGATTTTGTTGCTACGGTTACATAGCCAGCTATGCGCTCTTCACAACAAAACCTAAGACGAAAAAAAATTCTACGCAAAATGGGT
>CAZZIX010000191.1:2446-5457 GCA_964654345.1 uncultured Methylomarinum sp. | reverse complement strand
AAAGGAAAAGGAAAAGGAAAAGGAAAAGGAAAAGGAAAAGGAAAATTCTCCCCCTTTTCTATCTGAGCTACCTTTTGAATTTAGACGTTCTGTCCCTGCAATAGATTTTAATGTATTTGTTTACTCAAGTATTGAAAATGAACGATTTGTTATGATTGACATGAAAAAATCCCAAGAGGGACAAGAGATACTAGAAGGCATGATGCTTAAAGAAATTCGTAAGAATTCAATAGTTGTTGAATACAAAAATAAATTTTTTCAAATTGATCGTTAAACCTAAATAAATCGGGTGCGATTAAAAGTGAAGTAAATTAAGGAATGCACAACTTATTTAATTCCCATCCCTAAGAATATTGTAGGTTGGGCTGTCGTCTCTTTGGCAACCCAACACTACTTTTGCTAAAGATGTTGGGTTAACGATAGAGCTTGTTAGCCCAACCTACCCATTCTTAAATTGTTATAAAGAATTCAATTCAAAAACCTGCTACTATTGCAGTAATTTTTAAATAAGAGTTCCATTTGCTTTTTTTGAGAAGTAAATTTTGAAATCAGGACGCTAGAAGATGACTGACTCCACAGCAACAGAAGAAGCTAGATCTAAAGGAATACTTTGGTTTTTTGGTGCCTTACTTGGCATAACACTGCTCGTTCTTATTTTATTGGGTGCCTGGTGGGGCAGTGAACCAGATGTTTTTGATGTAAAAGAAGAAGCAAAAGAATATCTTGCCAACAGCGGATCTGATTATATTCCTATTGGATTTGTTTATACTAATACGCTTGCCCATATGGTTGAGGTATTGATGAATAAGCCGGGAGGATATATATCTAATGATGTGGCTCCTCCAGGGCTTTTTTTGGATAATATCCGTAGCTGGGAATATGGCGCGTTAGTTATGTTACGCGATGGTACAACCGCATTAAGGAATCACTTTGCAAGAGACCAATCCCAATCAATAGAAGATAGAGATTTGGCTAAGGCAGAGCCTTATTTTTATTATGAACCTAATTCATGGGCACTGCCTTCTTCAGAATCTGAATACGATAAAGGCGTTGTATCATTACATAAATATATGAAGCGCTTGTATGCCCCAAAAGGCAAACAAAGGCGTGCTCAGTTTTATTCACGGGCTGATAACTTATGGACTTATCTAGAAGTTGTGATCAAACGATTAGGAGGCTTGTCTACCCGACTAACAGCCAGTACAGATCGTTTTGCAGGTGCAGCAGGTATTCTCTATGACCCTAGTGGACAGTCTGAACCTCAGTTCATGGAAGAAAGAAAAAAAGGCGTAGGTAAAACTCCTTGGCTATTAATTGATAATATTTTTTACGAGGCTCGTGGCGCAAGCTGGGCCTTACTGCATATTTTACAAGCGATAAAAGTGGATTTTGGCGATATTATTTTAGATAAAAGAGCAATGAATACATTGGATAATATGATTCACGCATTAGAAAATGCACTTACCCCAATATTAAGTCCAATGATTTTAAGCGGAGATGGCTTTGGTATGTTTGCAAACTATTCATTATCTATGGCTAACTATATTGCCAGAGCTAATGCGGCAGCACTTGATTTACGTGATTTAATGAATAAAGGTTAAGGTCTTGTTATGAAAAAAGAAATAAATGACAACCTAAAAAAAATCAGCACTTGGAAACGTATATTTTTTCTACTAATTTATACAGTTATCGTAGGTATCGTTAGAATGTTGCTATGGGCAATTATTCTATTACAGATTGGCTCTGCTTTATTTACTGGCGAGCCGAACCAAAATATTTTAAATTTTGGACAAAAATTGTCTGCTTATCTTTACCATATTCTGTTATTTTTAACCTATAACACAGATAAATTACCTTTTCCTTTTTCTGATTGGAACGTCACTGAAGAGCTAGACTTGCCAGATATTAAAAAATAGCAACATGGCAGAAGACCCATGCCGAAAAATCATCCATATTGATATGGATGCTTTTTTTGCTGCGGTTGAACAGCGTGATTTTCCAAAATATCAAAACAAACCTATTATTGTCGGAGGAAAACCTGATTCTAGAGGTGTTGTCGCAACGTGTAGTTACGAAGCCCGTCAATATGGCATTCATTCTGCAATGCCTTCTTCACAAGCCTACCGTTTATGCCCACAGGCTGTTTTTGTAAAGCCTCGCTTCGAAGCTTACAAAGAAGCTTCTTCTATTATTAGGCAAATATTTTCAAACTATACCGAATTATTTGAACCGTTATCTCTTGATGAAGCCTATCTTGATGTGAGTAACAATACATCCCGTCAAGGGTCTGCAACCCTTATTGCTAAAGATATTAAAACATCTATTCTAAAAAAAACACAGCTAGTCGCATCAGCTGGTATTTCCTACAATAAGTTCCTTGCTAAAATTGCTTCTGATATGGATAAGCCCGATGGACTTTATTTGATAACTCCAGAGCAAGGAAACCAATTTGTTGAAAAACTAAGTGTTGGAAAATTTCATGGTGTAGGCAAGGCAACTGAAAAAAAGATGCATGCTTTAGGGATAAAAACAGGAATTGATATTAAAGAACAATCACTTCCTTTTTTACTGCAGAATTTTGGAAAAGCAGGGCACTATTATTACAACATCGCCAGAGCTATAGATCATCGACCAGTCAACAACCACAGATGCAGTAAATCTGTAGGTGTTGAAACCACTTTTCAAGTCGATATTAAAGATCGTCATCAAGTTTTACAACATTTAGATCAACTTTTAGCCAAAGCATTAAAAAAACTAGAGGCTAAAAAAATGACGGCTCAAACCTTAACGGTAAAGATTAAATACCATGATTTTGTACAAATCACGCGTAGTCAAACTTTATCAAAGATAATTACGGATAAAACAGAACAAAACTTAATTTTTGAAAGATTATTACAAAATACAGAAGTAGGGTATCGTAAAGTGCGATTACTAGGTGTTACGTTGTCATCATTGCAAGACTATGCAAAGTTTTTAAAATATAGGCAAATGGATTTGTTTGAATAAGTCTG
>CAZZIX010000191.1:0-2346 GCA_964654345.1 uncultured Methylomarinum sp. | reverse complement strand
CCCTAGGCCGAATCCATTATCAGCTCTTTTAAATACTGATATAAAAGTCGTGATGATTTAGGTGGTTTATCTTCCTTTGCTTCTTTTTGAGCGTTTCGTTGAAGTTGCCTTAAACGCTGGTGATCAGCACTTGAGAATTGATTTAATAACTCTGTTAGCACATCATTTCCTCCACTAGCAATTAATCTATCTCTCCATTTTTCGGCTTGGTGATGTTCTCTTACACCATGCGCACTTTTAGATTTAATCCGGTTTAAATTTTCCATAATTTCCACCAGCTCAACGTCCCTTAGCTGTGCAGTAATAAATTTAAGCTGCCGTTTTCTTGCAGGTTTGGTCGCTGGCATTTTTTTTGTAGCGATAATTGCAGCTTCAATTTTTTCAGGAATTTTCATTGAAGCTAATTGAGGCTCTGTCAAATGAGTCAATTCCTCAGCTAAAGCGGCCATTTCAGAAATATCTCTTTTTATTTGGGTTTTATTAGGCCGTATTGCATAATATTCTATTAGTTCCCCATTTTCATCATATTCTGGCTCTTCATCCCCACCATAGGCTATATCACTATTTTTCATGTATTAAACCATCGCTATCAAAAAGACTACAAACATGATGACAAAACCAATAGGTACTAGAAACCCCATCCAATCAGATTCAGCATTTTTACCCATCTTTAGTGATGCCCGGATTCCAGGTTTCATCCAAAAAATAACACCAAGTGCTATAACACCTAGTAATAAGTTTTCCAAAAGTGAAAATTCCATTAGCTACTCCTTTATTCAGCGCTTATTATAATCTTTTATTTGTTTTTCCCAAATCGCAGTTTTTTGATGTAACGTCATTGCAGCATGAGCAGGACTGGTTGAAGGTAATCGACAATAGTGTAAATAAGAAAATTGCTCACTCATTGTTGGCAAAACATATTTTCTAAAAATGGTTTCAGCTTTTGCACCATTAAAAAATACTTTTTTTATCGCTGTATGTGTAGAAAAAAATTGATAAAAATCATTAGTTTTTATTGAATCCATTTTAATTGCAGTATCAAGGCTTCCCTGTCGGAAACAACTTTGCAATACATCCCATACTGCAATGTAATTATTTATGAGCAATTGTTTTCGTTGATTATAACTAGGTATTTGATGGGGGGATTGATTAGTTAATATAGAGAGCATGATTGGCCAAAATGCATTTCGCTCATGTCCATAATATTGCTGTTTTTTTAGTGATGTTTTGCTAGGCATTGAGCCTAAAATTAATAACGTTGCATTTTCTTCGGCTATGGCTGTAAATCCGGAAATATTCTTCACAACACTCAATTTACTCTTAAAAATAAATTCTACCTTACCGATATATTTGAGATAATGCACGTTTTTTTATTAACGATAATACTCGCCATGTGGTTTAAAAACCTAGCTCTTTACCGATTTACCGAACCTTTTACCTTATCCGCTGATGAACTTGTAGCGAAAATAAACGATAAACGCTTTCGTTCCTGTGGCAGTCATGATGAATTTAGTATGGGCTGGACTTCACCCGTAGGCAATACAGTAGAGCAGCTTATCCATGAATCCAATGAGTTTATGATGTTATGCCTGAAAAAAGAAGAAAAAGTTATTCCTGCCGCTGTAATTGCAGAAATGCTTCAAGAAAAAGTGTCAGAAAAAGAGGAGCAAGAAGCTAGAAAACTATCTAAAAAGGAGCGAACCGCTTTAAAAGATGAGTTGATATTTGAGCTTTTACCTAGAGCCTTCTCATTCTCAAAAAAAACTTATGCTTATATTGACCCTAAAGGTGGCTGGATAGTGGTAGATACAGCTTCTGCAAAAAAGGCAGAAGATTTATTGAGCTTTTTACGAAAATGTATCAGTTCATTACCGGTGGTACCTATTAATACGATTGATAAACCCGCGATTATAATGACCCAATGGTTATTAGATAATCAATCTCTCCCTAAAGACTTGGTGATTGAAGATGAATGTGAATTGCGCTCTCCAGAAGAAGATGGAAGTATTATTCGTTGTAAACGTCATAATCTTGGTTTGCCAGAAATAACTAATCATTTAGATACGGGTAAGCAAGTCATAAAACTAGCCGTAAACTGGACGGATCGTTTGTCTTTTATTGTTGATGAAAACCTTTCAGTTAAACGTTTAAAATTTCTGGATTTAATACAAGACCAAGTCGCTGACACCGAAGCAGAGGATGAAATTTCTCAATTTGATGTGGATTTTTCAATTATGTCTTTAGAACTCTCAAATTTTATACCGCGTTTAGTTGAAATATTTGGGGGTGAAAATAAAACATAAGTGATTTTTGAACTAGAATTATATAAAATCAATAAATCATGCA
>CAZZIX010000190.1:0-5472 GCA_964654345.1 uncultured Methylomarinum sp. | reverse complement strand
GTTTTTTGCCCCACACCAAAGCTTTCTAATAACATTAAAAAGACACCTAAGGATATAGCCATATCCGCAACATTAAAAGCAGGCCAATGCCAGTTTTTATAATACACATCAAGAAAGTCAATAACATAGCCGTAGGCTAAACGGTCTATTAAGTTGCCAATAGCACCGCCCAGCACAAGTGCTAAAGCAACGGCTAATAATGTTTCGTGCTTTTTTAGTCGATAAAGCCAGACCACCAATATACCACTTATAATTAAGGCCATTGCAGCAAAAAACCAGCGTTGCCAACCGCCGGCATCACTTAAAAAACTAAAGGCAGCGCCAGAATTACGGACATAAGTCAGATTAAAAAAAGGGGAAATTACGATTGATTCATAAAGCCCCATTGATTTATCAACAACTATTTTACTCCATTGGTCAAGAGTGAGAGCTATAAGGGATAGCCATAACCATTTAAGCATTGTTATTTCTCAGTAATATTGAATTGGTCAGTTGATTACAGTATTAGGTTAGACAGATAAAATTTAGGCAAATTGTCGAGCTTCACCTTTGCCATCAATATTTGTTATGCAACGACTACATAGCTCAGGGTGTTGTTCATTTTCCCCTACATCAAATGTTTGATGCCAGCATCGAACGCATTTTTTATGTTCTGATGCGATTACTTTTAGTTTAATGCCTTCTATTTCCGTTTGAATCGCATCGTCAGGACAGAATTTTTCTTCAGAAAGTGACGCGCCAGAGGTTATGAAAATAAAATGTAGCTCACTTGATAATAAGTTTAAAGTAGTGAAGTATTCTTCATTGCAATACAGTTCAACTTCTGCATTGAGGGAAGAACCAATTTCTCCTTTTGATCTGACTTGCTCAACTTCTTTGCTGACAGCAGTGCGAACCTGTATGATTTTATCCCAGAATATACGATTCATCGGTGTTTCTTTGTCAAGCTCAAATAGTTTTTTATACCATGTTTCCAGAAAAATGGAGTCACTGCGATTGCCAGGGATATTTTCCCAAATTTCATCAGCTGTATAACTGGTAATCGGTGCAAGCCATCGTGATAAAGCCTCTATTATGTGGTATAAAGCTGTTTGTACAGAAAGGCGCGCATGACTATTTGCTTTTGCAGTGTAAAGGCGATCTTTAGTAATATCGACATAAAAACTTCCTAAATCCATTGCACAAAAATGATGTACTTTTTGATAGATTTGTTGAAAATGGTAATTCTCGTAAGAAGCAATAATTTCTTGTTGTAAAAGATAAGCTTTATCAACTACCCAGCGATCTAATGGAAGCATATCTTTTGCCTCAACACAGTCCGTCGCTGGATCAAAGCCATCAAGGTTTGATAATAAAAATCGTGCTGTATTTCTTAACCGGCGGTAGCCATCGGATGTGCGATTTAGAATTTCATCTGAAACATTCATTTCACCGCGATAATCTGTCGCCGCAACCCATAAACGGAGTACATCTGCGCCTAGTGACTTCATGATGGTCTGCGGTGCGACTACATTACCTTTGGATTTAGACATTTTTTTGCCGTCTGCATCGACAGTAAAGCCATGGGTTAATACAGCCTTATAAGGTGCAACATCATTCATTGCCACTGATGTTAATAAAGAAGATTGAAACCAGCCTCTGTGTTGATCTGAACCTTCTAAATATAAATCGGCAGGGAAGGTAAGTTGTTCTCTGCGATCTAAAATCGCCGCGTGAGTTACCCCCGAGTCAAACCAAACATCAAGGGTGTCCGACATTTTGTCATAATGCTCGGCATCATCCCCTATTAACTCAGAGGCTTCGAGTTCGAACCAGGCTTCGATGCCTTTTGTTTCAATAAGTTTTGCAACTTCTTCGATTAGTTCGCTAGTACGAGGGTGTAATTCGCGTGATTCTTTGTGGATAAAAAAAGCAATCGGCACTCCCCATGTGCGTTGACGAGAGATGCACCAGTCAGGGCGGCCTTCTATCATGCTTTCTATTCGTGCTTGTCCCCAATCAGGAATCCATTCAACACGTTTTACTTCTGTTAAGGCTTGTTCACGTAACTGGTTTTTATCCATAGAGATAAACCATTGCGGCGTAGCTCTAAAAATGATTGGGGTTTTATGTCGCCAACAATGTGGGTAGCTATGCAAAATAGCATGATGATGGACAAGTTGCCTTTTTTCTTTTAATACGTCCAGAACATGTTCGTTTGCTTTGAATACGTGCTCACCGGCAAATAATTCGGTATTAGGTAAAAATACACCATTGCTATCAACTGGGTTATCAATGGGTAGTCCATATTTCATGCCAATAACATAATCGTCTTGTCCGTGCCCTGGGGCAGTATGAACGGCTCCAGTACCTGCTTCTGTTGTAACATGATTGCCTAATACAATAGGGACTTGTCGATCATAAAAAGGGTGTTGTAGCAATTGCTTTTCTAAGGCGCTACCTTTGCAATAAGCAATGACTTTATGTTCGCCTGCATCAAAACGTAACATGGCATCTTTAAGTAATACCTCTGCAATAACCAAACGCTCTTGTTTTCCATTGATTTGACATTGAACAACGGCATATTCAAGTTCTGGGTTAAGTGCTACGCCTTGGTTGGCTGGTAATGTCCAAGGTGTGGTTGTCCAGATAACAACGGATAAAGGCCCGTCGCCAAGATGATCTGGTACATGATGGCAGCTTGCCATAAAAGCTGCTTCATCACAGACTTGAAAGCGAACATCTATTGCAGGCGAATGTTTGTCTTCATATTCAACCTCAGCCTCAGCCAAGGCAGAGCCACAATCTGTACACCAATGAACTGGTTTTGCACCCTGGGTTAAATGTCCTTTAGCAACAATTTTACCTAATGATCGTACAATATCTGCTTCAAAAGCATAGTCCATCGTTTGGTAAGGCTCTTCCCATTCACCTAATATACCAAGGCGAATGAATTCTTGTTTTTGCATTTTGACTTGCTTGCTTGCGTATTTACGGCATTCTTTACGAAAGACTTCGGGTGATACTTTTACGCCAGCTTTACCTATTTTCTTTTCTACCATTAATTCGATTGGTAGGCCGTGGCAGTCCCAGCCAGGAATATAAGGAGCATCAAAACCGTTTAACGATTTCGATTTAAGAATAATATCTTTTAAAACTTTGTTAACAGCATGGCCAATATGAATGACTCCATTCGCATAAGGAGGGCCATCGTGCAAAATAAATTTAGGACGACCTGCAAACTCTTCTCTGATTTGTTGATATAAATCAGCTTCATTCCATTTTTTTAAACGCTCTGGCTCGCGTTGAGCCAAGTTGCCTTTCATTGGAAAAGCTGTTTTGGGTAAATTTAGTGTCTTTTTGTAATCCATCTTTTAGTTAGCTAGGTCAAATGGGTGAAAATTTGTTTTGTGGTAATAATATCTTTTTCGATTTGTGTTTTAAGCTCATCTATAGAGTTAAAGCGTATTTCGTCTCTGATTTTCTGTTTAAAATTAACTTCAACATATTGGCCATAAATGTCTTGATTAAAGTCAAATAAATGTGTTTCTAAAATGACCCTATTCCCCCCATCAACGGTAGGCCGAGTACCGACATTTGCAACGCCTTGTATTTCCTTATCACCAATACCTGTCATGGTCACTGCAAAAACACCTGTAATGGGTGTGTTTTTTCTAAACATTCGTATATTGGCGGTGGGAAAGCCAATAGTTCTTCCTCGTTTATTTCCGTGGGCTACTCGGCCGCAAACCGAGTAATCTCGTCCCAGTAATTGTTTTGCTTTTGATAAGTCGCCACTAACCAAGGCATCTCTGATGAGGGTGCTGCTAACTCGATGATCATCAACATAATGGGAATTAGTATCTTCAACACTAAAGCCAAAAAGTTTACCTTTCTCTTTAAGCATGGCAAAATTTCCACAGCGTGCTTTGCCAAAATGGAAATCATCACCAATAATGAGATGCTTTACGTTTAGTTTATTAACTAAATAATGTGTAATAAAATCTTCAGCTTGATAATTTGCCATTGATTGATTAAATTTTACTACTAATACTTTATCAATAGGTAACGATTTAAACTGTATGACTTTTTCTCTTAAGCGCATGAGTCTGGAAGGAGCATTTTCACCAAGAAAAAATTCTAAGGGTTGCGGCTCAAACACCAGAACTACAACGGGAAGATTCCTCTCCCTGCCTTGCTCAGATAACTTTATTATGACTTTTCTATGTCCAGTATGAACGCCATCAAAGTTTCCAATACTAAGAACACAGCCATTTTTTAAAGGTTTGAGGTGTGCAAGCCCTCTAATTAGGTGCATAGCATAGTTATAACAATAAAACCTATGATTCTAACATTAACTGGCTGGTAAATTCATCATCAGTGAGAATGATATTATTTATTAATAAAATTATTAGGTCTTATCCCTATTAATAATAACGCGAATAGGTAGACCAAGCCAGCCAGAAAAATCCATAGTGCAAGGTTAAATGCTCTATCAAATTCTGACCATTCAAACCATTGGTTAGTATCAACACCAGTATATAAAAAAAGAGCCATTACCTCGTTAGCAAAGATGATTTTTACAGAAAAATTAGCCCAGTTTTTTCCAGGTGTAAATATCTTGTCTTTTATTAATTTTCCTAGTAAAAGGGAAGCATTGAAAAAAGCACTTAAAGACGTTGCTAGGGCTAACCCTGTATGAGCAAAGGGGAAAGCTAAAATTATATTTAACCCCATATTAGTAATCATCGCATAAATACCAAATCGAACCGGTGTTTTGGTATCCTTGCGAGAACTAAAGCCGGGTACTAAAACTTTGACCAGAATAAAGCCTAATAAACCCATTGAATAAGCCATTAAGCTTTCGCCTGCTAAGTGTACGTCGTGAGTGGTAAATTTATCACTTAGAAATAAAGTAGATAGCATGGGTTCTGCAAGCATTAACAATCCAATAGAGGCTGGTAAGCCTATTAGTAATACTAGTTGCAACGCCCAATTTAATGATTTTGAAAATTGAACAGGGTCGTTTGCAGCGTGATTTTTGGATAAGCTAGGTAAAATAACGGTTGCTAAAGCAATACCAAAGAGGCCTAAAGGAAATTCAACTAAGCGATCTGAAAAATACAGCCAGGAAACACTCCCTGCTGTTAGAAGTGAGGCAATAATAGTGTCGAGCAATAGGTTTATTTGAGTCACCGAAACCCCAAAAATAGCTGGCAGCATGAGGGTTAAAATTCGTTTGACACCTGAATCTTTAAAGCCTAATTTTAGCTTGGGTAGTAAGCCAAGTCGGTATAATGCCGGAAACTGAAATAAAAGCTGGACAATTCCTGCGGCAAATACACCCCATGCTAAGGCGATAACAGGTTCATCCATCAGAGGTGAGAGCCATATCGCTGCAGAAATCATACAGATATTTAAAAACACTGGGGTAAAAGCAGGAACTGCAAATTTTCCGTGAGAGTTTAATATGCCGCCAGCAAAAGCAACAGA
>CAZZIX010000189.1:0-5473 GCA_964654345.1 uncultured Methylomarinum sp. | reverse complement strand
AGAAATAGCACTAAACCGAGAATTAAAAGATTCAAATTATCATTCCTTCTAATGAAAGTAAAAAAAATTTTTATTTTTTCTCTTTGGTATTAAAGGCTCATTAATACGGCTGAGATTAACCATATTTACCACTAATTGATTTTTATGCTATGGTTCACCAAAAAAAATATGAGGTGAGGAAAATATACTAATGACAATCATTAAATTTATTTGTTTAAAAGTTTTCTAGAAAGTTTTGCAACAATCTCATTAGCTATATTAGTAATATTTTGTAGTGTATAAGTTGTAGTTTTAGTTTCTGCACTAATTACGTAAGCACTCTCAATTTCAATGATTCTAGCATTCAATTGAATTTGGTCGTGGAGTAAGGTAACACTCCCTGTGATAATGGCGTCTGCATGTAATATTTTTCCTATTTCTACGGCATCAGTTGTTTCAATAAACCCAGTTTGGTTCATTTCCATTTCTTTAACTACTTTATCTAACTGTTCCCGTTCTATAATTTTAAAGCCTTGTGAATTAACCAGAGCAGAAGTGAATGTTTCCGAAACAAGCTCACCTAATGAAATTTCCTGTGCTTTTTTATTTAAAGTTTTAAATTGAATAACAGCAATAGAAATATTTTTTGTCGGAGCTACTGGCTTCTTAGGGGGCGGTGCAGAAGGGGGGGTATTTTCTGTCTGTGCAATTTTTTGTATATTATCATCTACTCTTTTTACAAAAGGTTCATATATCCAGGCTTTTTGGTTTTGGTTTAAAGAAATGTAATACCAATTGTTTTTACGACCTAATAAAGTAAAAGTTTCATTTGCTGATACTGAACCGAGAAGAGCACATCCAGTATTGGCTCCACTACGGATGTTAACCGAATTTTTTGTAATCTTAGCAGTTCCTGATTCTGTCGTTAAAGGTTCATCATTACAGTTAATCGTCTGGCTTGGTCTACTTTGATAACTAGTTTTAATCGGAGTCCTTACTGTTGTTTTAGATCTAGAGGCACGTTTGTGTCTCTGTTTAGAAATTTTACGTAATTCACTATTTATCTGTTTATCAAGTGATTTAACCCATTTGAAATATCTTTTGTGAATGGTAGTGGGTTTATGATTATTGTTTTCTTCTTCTGAATCTGAAAATGGGTTGTATTCCGTAAAAAAACTTTCGGTTTCTTCTCTTTTCTCTCCATGTTTTGAATAGTGTAGGTTGTGACTATTAAGATAGGAAATGTTGTAGGAATCTTGATCATAGGAAATTCTAACTTGTGCACCAAATTTATTCTTTTTAGATGAAAAAGAACTAATAATAGAACTATGATGAATAGCATTTATTTTCCATCTTCTCTTTTTGCAAGCACGAAGAATGGCCTCTTTGACTTGGTTTGAACTAACTTCAGATGAAGTTGAAAACTCAGACCTTTAATGTCTTTTAATGTAGTAGATCTACAGCTTTGCAATAGGAGGGATATACCTAATAAAAGGAATATAAGGGTAATATTCTTTTTCATAATATTATTCATATTTACTTTGTCTTTATCCGCCTAGGCTATAATGAAGAATAGTACTCTGTCAATTTTCAAGTGGTTTTTAAAACTAAAGAAATAATTAGTTGGTTTTTAGAGCTAATTATTAGGTTTAAAAATCAGTTATATATAGCTTAAAAGTGGATTGAGTTATATGTTTTTTTGTTGTCCAAAATATGTGTTTATCTTGCCTACCTACTAGCTTATACATAATAAGGGGTAGTTAATAGTGAATATTACCATAATGATTGACTTTCTCAGATTACACCTTCCATCACAAACGCCGCCCAGTAAAAAGGATCATGTAATTATTCGCTATTCTTAACATTAGAAAATTACTAAACATTATTTTTTCTTACTAAAACTATATCCAACTAAATAGCTTGCAAAATGGTATATTTATAGCCAGTCGTTTCATTCTAGACCTAAGTTTGTAGGTTTTTATGCAAAAATGAAAAAAAATACTCTCAAAATACCTTCTTTGCTTGATAACTTGGAGACAGATTTAAAAATTATTCTTGCACTGAGAAAGCTTAAAGACCCCTTGATGATAGGCATTCATAGTGGGGGTGTTTGGGTTGCGGAACAGATGCATCAACGATTAAAGTTAAAAGAACCTTTAGGTGTCATGGATATTTCATTTTATCGCGATGATTTTTCTCAAATAGGCATGAACCCAAAAGTAAAACCAAGTGAATTGCCTGCCCATATGGAAGGAAGAGATATTATCCTTATTGATGATGTTTTTTATACAGGAAGAACCACCCGGGCAGCACTTAATGAAATATTTGATTATGGTAGACCGAATCAGGTGATTTTAGGGGTATTAATAGAGCGTGATGGTCGTCAAATACCGATCAAACCCGATTGTGCTGGTTGTACTTTTAGACTGCCAGTTGGACAAAGAATAAAACTGACGGGGCCAAGTCCTTTAGGCATAGAAATTAAATCCTTTAATAACGAATAAGCTCCTATTTAAATCATGATTGATCTGCAACTTAATAGTGAAGGTAAACTCAAACACTTTCTTACTATTGAAGGACTTAACAAGGATATTTTGACTGAAATACTTGATGTTGCTGAATCATTTTCCAGTATGTCTTCCCAGCAGGTTAAAAAAGTACCTTTGTTAAGAGGGAAAACAATCGTAAACCTTTTTTTTGAGAATAGTACTCGAACACGGACAACGTTTGAATTGGCGGCCACCCGCTTGTCAGCAGATGTGCTGAGTATAAACATTGCTGCTTCTGCTACCTCTAAAGGTGAAAGTTTATTAGATACTATTCATAACCTTGAAGCCATGTTTGTTGATATGTTTGTGGTTAGGCATGGTATTAGTGGTGCAGGGCATTTTATTGCTCAGCATACAGCACCTCATATAAGTGTCATTAATGCGGGTGATGGTCAGCATGCACATCCAACGCAGGCAATGTTGGACATGTTTACCATCAGGCAATACAAGAAAAAGTTTGATCATTTAAAAGTTGCAATTATCGGTGATATTCTTCATTCCAGAGTAGCGCGGTCACAAATTCGGGCGCTAAATACTTTGGGTGTAAAAGATATTAGAGTTATTGCCCCTAAGACATTGCTTCCCCAGTATGTAGAAAATCTAGGTGTAACTGCTTTTAATGATATAGAAGAGGGGCTTATTGGTTCTGATGTGATTATCATGTTACGACTGCAAAAAGAACGAATGACTTCAGCTCTATTGCCTACTGAAAGAGAATATTTTAAATGTTTTGGTCTAACTGAAAAAAGACTAAAACTTGCGAGTCCTGATGCCATCGTCATGCACCCAGGTCCAATTAACCGGGGAGTAGAAATTGAATCGAGTATAGCTGATGGACCTCAGTCGGTTATTTTACAACAAGTCACTAATGGTGTTGCTGTTCGGATGGCGATTATGTCTTTAGTGATGCAACCTAAAGGAAGTGTGTAATGACTAAAATTCACATTTCAAATGGACATATTATTGATCCAGCAAATAATATTGATCAATTAGGTTCTGTTTATATTGCTAATGGACAGATACTATCTGTTAATGAACCTCCTTCTGGTTTTACTGCTGATTTTACGATTGACGCGATAGATAATATTGTCTGCCCTGGGTTTATTGATCTTAATGCTAGATTGAGAGAGCCCGGTCAAACATACAAAGGCACGCTACTAAGTGAGACGAAAGCCGCTGCCAGTGCAGGGATTACTTCGATATGCCTCCCTCCTGATACTAGTCCAGTGATAGATTCCCAGGCAGTTGTAGAATTAATTCATGATAAATCAGAAAAAGCCGGTTATTCTCAGGTTTATCCTGTCGGTGCATTAACCTATAAATTAGAGGGGGGGGAGCTTAGTTCAATGGCAGCCCTTAAACAAGCTGGTTGTATCGCTGTAAGCAATGCAATGGCTCCCTTTGCTAATTTGCTGGTTTTACGTCGTGCTATGGAGTATGCAAGTAGCCATGATTTATTGGTGATGTATCAACCGAATGAGCCTTCTCTTAGTAATAAGGGTTGTGCACATGAAGGTAGTTTTGCTACTCGATATGGTTTGCCAGGTATTCCTTACGCAGCTGAATCAACAGCTGTTGCACAATGCCTGGAATTAGTAGAACTGACAGGGTGTCGATTGCATTTTAGTCAAATTAGTTGTAAGCGTTCGGCGATTAAAATTCAGCAGGCAAAAAAATATGGCCTTGCTGTAAGTGCTGATGTTGCTATTCATCAATTACATATAACAGAAAATGATATTGAACCCTTTAATAGTATCTATCATGTTTTACCTCCGTTCCGGACAAACAAAGATAAGCAGCATTTAAGAAATAGTTTGGCTCAAGGGACGATTGATGCTATTTGTTCTGACCACCAGCCCCATGATTTAGATGCAAAGTTGGGCGCTTTT
Source organism: uncultured Methylomarinum sp. (assembly GCA_964654345.1). Taxonomy (GTDB): domain Bacteria; phylum Pseudomonadota; class Gammaproteobacteria; order Methylococcales; family Methylomonadaceae; genus QPIN01. Next base: position 1,056 of record CAZZIX010000189.1, on the reverse strand, counting down.
CCCGAAACGGAACCAGGAGTTTCTTCTTTGGAAACCTTATTACCACTGATGCTTCGCTTAGTTAAAGAAAATGAAATTAATTTATCCCAAGGTATTTCTTTGCTTACACAAAACCCTGCAAATATTTTAAAAATACAAAGTGGTGCATTAACGCCTGGTTTTTTAGCCGATATTTGTATATTTAACCCTTCTGCTAATTGGCAGGTTAATGATGAAAATTGGAAAAGTGTGGGGAAAAATACGCCTTTTTGGGGGGGAACATTTGAAGGTCGGGTGATGCATACAATACAAGCGGGCAAAATAATTTATTCTTTGTAGTTAACCTGTTTAGGCTAGATTTTATTTAAATCATATCGATATTATGCAGTGTAAAAATAAAAACCAACATATACCAAATATAATTGAAGACTTTAAAGGCGATCAGTCATGGCGAATTTTTAGAATCATCAGTGAATTTACCGAAGGATTTGATCGGCTTGCAGACGTACGTGATGCGATTTCAATTTTTGGTTCTGCCAGGTTAAAACCTGATCACCTATATTATAAAAAAACAGTTGAATTAGCTGAATTGTTAGGACAACATGGTTTTTCTATAATAACTGGAGGTGGGCCGGGGGTCATGGAAGCAGCGAATAAAGGGGCTTTTCAGCAAAAACAGCTTTCTATTGGGTTAAATATAGAGTTACCTATGGAGCAAACGCCCAATCCTTTTTTGGATGTATCCTTAAACTTTAGGTATTTTTTTGTACGGAAGGTTATGCTAGTCAGATATTCAATGGGTTATGTTTGTATGCCGGGTGGCTTTGGGACTTTAGATGAGTTTTTTGAAGCATTGACATTAATGCAAACTGATAAAATTTATCCTATTCCATTGGTTTTGTTTGGCTCGGAATTTTGGCAAGGGCTAGTTGACTGGATAAAAACAAGATTACTTGAATATAAGACTATCTCGGAAAAAGATTTAGAATTGTTCACAATTACTGATGATCCACAAGAAGTGTTGGATATTATGGTTTGCCATCGGGAATGGAAAAATCAGCAAAGAGTGTTGTAGGC
>CAZZIX010000188.1:1706-5487 GCA_964654345.1 uncultured Methylomarinum sp. | reverse complement strand
CTAGTAGTTATAGAAAGTAATCTGTATATTAAATACTTGTATTAAACAAGATTACAGGTCTGCTATGACACTCGATGTATATCTTTCCATTTTTACTCTCATGTTTATTTCTCTGGGAGTTAATGTTCTTGCCTTAAAACTTCGTATTCCCTATACCGTACTCTTAGTGATTGCCGGATCACTATTAGTGCCGCTGTCTAAAATTAAGTATTTTTCTTTTATCACCAGTTTTCAATTAACACCTGAACTTTTGTTTTTTGTTTTTCTACCCATGTTAATTTTTGAATCAGCTTACAATATAAAAATTCGCAATATCAGGGATAATAAAATTGCTATTGGTTTATTAGCTATCGTTGGTTTATTAGTTTCCACCCTATTTATCGGCTATGTCGGCTATTGGAGTTTTCAATTCCTTGGGTTTCAAATTCCTTTACTGGTAACCTTATTATTCGGTGCCATTATTTCTGCAACCGATCCAGTTGCCGTTCTGGCTTTATTTAAAGAATTTGGCGCTCCTCATCGGTTAACCTTGATTTTTGAAGGTGAAAGTTTATTCAATGATGGAACTGCTTTCGCTATTTTTCTTGTATTACTAGATATTATAAGTCATGGCTACCATGGCTATTCAACCGTATTTCAAGGCCTTTTTACATTCTGCACCATGATTATAGGGGGCACGCTTTTTGGTTTATTTATGGGTTTTCTATTCTCTAAATTAATCGAATGGGTCAAAGGCCATGAAAACCTGGAAATAACGTTGACTCTATTAGTCGCACATTTCACCTTTTTATTAGCCGAGGTTATTTCTAAGCACTGGGTTGTTAATGGCCATGCGATTCACTTATCTTCCATTATTGCTACCTTAGTTTCATCAATGGTTTTAGGTAATTTTGGCCGCTTCAAGATGTCGAGCGGTGTAGAAGAATACATGGATAAGTTTTGGGGATATTTTGCTTTTGTTTCTAATTCTATGGTTTTTCTTTTAATGGGTTTATTGTTTACTAGTCTTACAATATCCATACATATTGCCTGGCTGCCCATTTTAACAATTATTCTTGTGGTGGTACTTGCCCGAGCAATCTCTATTTATGTATCCATAGGTATTGCTAATCAGTTTAAATCAGAAGAGAACATCCCACTAAACTGGCAACACTTAATGGCTTGGGGAAGTTTACGTGGTTCATTAGCTGTTATCATGGTATTACTAATTCCAGACGACATTGCTTTAGTTGGTTGGCCGTATGCCTTTTCAATCAAGGATTTTATAATCGCCATCACGATTGGCAGTATTTATTTTACGCTATTGGTCAAAGCCAATACGATTGGAAAAATGGTGCGCTGGTTAAAAATTGATATTTTATTACCTTATGAACAATTGAGTTACTTCAAAAGCAAAGCACTCATATATATGGATATAATCCATCGAAGTAAAGAACTCTATGAGAACCATCATATCAGCGCAGAACAAAATCAGAAATTTACTGAATACTATCAACGGTTGTATGAAAAAATTTGTAAACAATGCCAAGAGCTCAATATGGATTCCAGTCATGTTGTGGAAAATATGCTTAGAATCTATACTCTAAATATTCAGAAAAAGGAGCTGAAAGCCTTATTTCAACATGACGAAATCAGTGAGAACATTTATAAAAAGAACCTCAATATTTTAGAAACACAAACTGAACGGGTTGAACAAGACAGCTCTAAACTAACATCACTTAATGCTTATTTAACTAACTGGGCAGGTGTTTTTAATGATTTTTTTCGTAAAATATTTTTCTTACCAGAAAGAAAAGATGATCCGGTAGAACTTTATCTTTATTACCAAACCCAGTACCTCCTCATTTCCAAGGTCTTGGATGAAATGTATGAATTTGATAACTCACATTTAAGCGAGATTTTTGACGACCCTAAAGCAATACAAAATGTGATTACAATTTATCAACAATTAAAAAAAGTAACTAAGCAGCAAATGGAAAAGGAAATTGAATCCAATCAGGAAATGCTGGATCAATTAAATGAACAATCTGCTATTAATCTATTACAAACTGTCCAGACAGATACTTTAAAAGAATTACATGACAATGACATAATTACTAACAAACTCCATGTTATCTTAAACAAAGAACTAAATAACTGGTAGACATCACTCCTTAAGGTATTTGATATGAAAAATTTCTTTACATTATTGGCTGTACTAATCATTCTACGCTCTCCCCTTTTAATAGCTGATGTTTCGGGTAAAATAATTGCCTATAATTGTTATAGTTGCCATGGAGAACAGTTAACCAATCTTTATCCATCTAAAAAAATATCAAAAGTTCAGCTAACTCAAATTTTGATGGACTTCAAATATGATAAAAAAGAATCCACAATAATGAATAGAATCAGTAAAGGCTTCAGTGATAATGAACTTGAATCAGCCGCTACTTTTTTGACTACAGTGGAGAATTAAATGCTTTCTAGACGACACTTTATTAAATTAGCCAGTAGTTCTGCTGGATTATTAGTAACTGCTTGTAACGTAAAGCCAACAACAAAAAATACTTCAGCACATGTCGTTATTATTGGCGGCGGATTTGGCGGTGCAACAGCAGCAAAATATATTCGAAAACTAGATCCGACTATTCAAGTCACTTTAATTGACCCAAAAACTCAATATTTTACTTGTCCGGGAAGTAACTGGGTATTTGCCGGCAGACAAAATATAGCTTCACTTAGGCTTAACTACCTGTCTTTATCAAATCATTACGATGTTAATCTTGTTCATCAAAAGGTCACTTCTATTGACCCTGAAAAACATCTTGTTACTCTGAGTGATCGTCAGAAAATACGTTATGACCGATTAATTGTTTCACCAGGCATTGATTTTCGTTGGGATACTATAGAAGGTCATAATGAATCCAGTACTGATTTAATTCCCCATGCCTGGAAAGCTGGCAGCCAAACAACGTTACTTAACAATCAACTCAGAGCGATGAAAAATGGTGGCACAGTCATTATTTGTGCGCCACCCAACCCCTTCAAATGCCCACCCGGCCCTTATGAACGGGCAAGTATGATTGCCTATTATTTAAAAAAGCATAAACCTAAATCAAAAATACTAATTCTTGATCCGAAGAGTAAATTTTCAAAACAAAGTTTATTTATTCAAGGCTGGGGGAAACACTATGGATTTGGAAGTAATAACAGCATGATTGAGTGGCTATCAATTCTGGACAACCCTGTTATCAACATTGATGTAAGCAACAAAATAGTAGAAACTGATTTTGGAGACAAATTTAAAGCGGATGTTTTAAACTATATTCCAGCACAAAAAGCCGCACATATAGCTGAAAAAACAGGGCTTTGTGACCAGAGTGGCTGGTGCCCAGTCACACACAATAGCAGTGAATCCACTCTGCATCCAGATATTCATGTGATTGGTGATGCTTCAAATTACAGTCCATTACCAAAGTCAGCTTTTGCTGCTAATTCTGAAGCAAAAGTTTGTGCTTTTGCAGTTGTTAGTTTACTCAATAAACATGAAATTATTAAACCAACCTGGACCAACACTTGTTATAGCTTGATCACTCCAGAGCATGGAATCTCAGTTTCAATGGTTTATAAACTTGGCAAAAATGGAAAATTGAATAAAGTGACGGGGGCTGGTGGCGTCACGCAAAACACAGATAATAAATCACTTTCTCTAGAGGCAAATTATTCAAGACAATGGCTCGCGAGTATTACCCAAGATAGTTTTAGTTAAAACAAAAAAACGAGCGATTACAACACAACTGGG
>CAZZIX010000188.1:0-1606 GCA_964654345.1 uncultured Methylomarinum sp. | reverse complement strand
TACCCAAGATAGTTTTAGTTAAAACAAAAAAACGAGCGATTACAACACAACTGGGTGTGATCAAATGGGTAGGTTGGGCTAACAGCTCTATCGTTAACCCAACATCTTTAGCAAAAAAAGTAGTGTTGGGTTGCCAAAAAGACGGCAGCCCAACCTACAACATTCTTATTTACTTCACTTTTAATCGCACCCCAACTGGGTACAAGTAATACTGCAGGTATGCAGCGTGTTACCTTAGAAAAACACCTCTAGCGACTATCGCGTAAAGCCTGTATCCGTTCTTCTAATGGAGGGTGAGTCATTGTTAATTTCTTAAGTCCCATTGCACCTAACAACCCACCATTAATTCCTAATGCTTGCATTTGTACGGGTAATTGAGCAGGCTGTTGTAAAGACTGTAATTTTTCTAAAGCATGAATCATCTTCTCAGTTCCAGCTAAATTTGCACCTCCAGCATCAGCCCGATACTCACGCCAGCGACTAAACCAGCGAACAATCAGTGTTGCCAAAAAACCAAATACAAATTGTGCAGCCATATAAGTCATTCGATAGCCAAAACCGCGCCCATAGCCATAGCCACTTTGGTTATAACCACTATTACTTCGCCTATCCATAACTGATGAAACCAATTGAGATAACACAATTACAAAGGTATTAACTACGCCTTGAATCAAGGATAAAGTAACCATATCTCCATTTGCAACATGACTCATTTCATGCGCTAAAACAGCCTCAATCTCATCCTCTGTCATCGCGTCCAACAATCCAGTACTTACAGCAACTAATGACTTGTTTTTATTAGCCCCAGTTGCGAAAGCATTTGGCGCAGATGACTGAAAAACAGCTACTTCTGGCATATCAATGCCAACTTTTTCTGCTTGCCGAGATATTGTGCTGACTAGCCATTGTTCAGTATCATTCTGTGGCACTTCAATCACCACGGCGCCAGAAGATCGTTTTGCAGCTGATTTAGACATAAATAATGAAATAAAAGAGCCAGCAAAACCCATCACACCAGCCATTAACAACATTGGCATCCAATTCATGCCGGGTTGATTTAATCCTAAAACAGTAATTAACAAATTTAATACAAACAATACTGCAAAATTCGTTACTAGAAAAAGCCCTATACGCGTCAACATTCCCTTACCCTTTATTAGCTAATCGAAAGGAACACCATATCCCAAAATAAAGCTATAAAGCAAGCGTATTAAAAATCATTTAACCTCAATCATTTCAACTGTTCCATCTTCTAACACTTCAACCATATGCCCTTTAGGTTCGTCCAGAAAGATAACAATTGCAAAAAAAACAAATGCCGCAGTTGCCGCTATCACCATAAAAAATATATCAGTTGAAACAAAAGATAAGACGGTAAGAAAAGCTAATCCACCTACATTACCAAAGGCTCCAACCATACCTGCAAATTGTCCAGTCATACGACGTTGAATCAATGGAACCATTGCATAAACTGCCCCCGATCCAGCCTTAGAAAAAATACCTGCCAGAATTGTAGCCGCTACCACTAGCCATAAAGTCCATTCTGAAGTAACTTGACTTAAAATAAAAAAGCTTATTGCCGCACCAAAAGAAACAATACTTAATG
>CAZZIX010000187.1:0-5492 GCA_964654345.1 uncultured Methylomarinum sp. | reverse complement strand
CTTGGTCTAACACTATACCTTTCATTTTTACTTCTACCTCTAATAAAAGTTTATCGTTTGTTAAAAAAACATACTTTTGAGCAAGAATATGTAGTGATAGGAAGATCTCTCATTGCTATGGTTATTGCTCATTTATTTGTAATAGGTACGGTTTCATCAATTGGTAATATATATAACTTTACTTGGTTATTAATTGGCTTAATAACTTCTTTTTCACTCGTCTTAAAAAGGAATATTCCTAAGAGACCTTTACTTTAAAAAAACTAAATTTTAAAATGACTGGGTTTAAAAAAAGGGTAGTTAGCGCTACATTTTGGTCAGTTTCTGGGCAAGTACTACAGCAATCTTTACGATTAATAAGCAATCTTTTTCTGACTAGACTATTATTCCCAGAAATGTTTGGAGTAATGGCGGTTACGACCGTTATCATAATTGGCCTAACTCAACTATCAGATGTTGGAATAACTCAAAAAATAATTCAAAGCAAACAGGGAGACAATATATCATTTCTGAATATGGCATGGACGCTACAAATACTGCAAGGTTTCTTTATCAGTCTAATCATATTATTTGTTAGTGGCAGTCTTTATTATTCACAACAAATGGGGGTTTTGAATATTGGCTCAGCCTATGCAGACCCACGACTACCAGGCATTCTTTCGTTAAGTGCATTAGTTCCGATTATTAATGGTTTCAAATCTATTCATTTGGTTAGCTTAAGTAGAAACTTAAAATTAAAACCATTAATAGGACTACAAGTTTTTTCTCAGATTATTGGTTTGTGTGCCATGGTATTTCTTGCCTGGTATTATCGGAGCATATGGTCTCTTGTTTTTGGTGGCATTGTCTCTTCAACTGTTCTTACTCTACTTTCACATCACTCATTATTTGGCTCAAGATGTGAATTTTACTGGGATAACAAGATAGCAAAAGATTTTTTTAATTTTGGAAAATGGATCATTATTGGCTCGACTCTAGGTTTCTTTGTAAACCAAGGCGACAGGATTATTTTAGGTGCTTTGATTACCCCTGAGAAACTAGGTATTTATGTTGTAGCATATTTTCTAGCAAATGCCCTAAAAGAATTATTACACCGACTGATGGCATCAGTGTTTTACCCTGCAATAAGTGAAACAGTCCGTAATAACCCAAAAAACATTAGTACTGTTTATTATAAACTTCGAAATAGAGTAGATTTTTTAGTTGCTATTGCTGCAGCTCTATTATGTATCAATGGGCACAATATTATTGAGTTATTATATGATGATAGATATATTGATGCTGGCTGGATAATTGAAATTCTTTCTATATCATTGCTATTCACTGGATATGCTATGGCATTACAATGTTTCATGGCACTAGGAAATACTAAAATACATGCACTATTATCTTTAATAAGAACAATATCAACATTTGTATTTATACCTTTGGCTTATAGTTTTTTTGGTTTAAAAGCAGCCATCTGGACAATAGCTATTATGCCCATGACCGAATTTCCTGTCTACTTTTATAATATGTACAAATTTAAGATTCTTAAAATATTTGACGAACTTAGATTATATTTAATTTTTATTATTTCTTATGGCTTTTTTTACCTCATCAATATGCTTTATTTTCAAGAGTTAAATAAAATATCATGGAATAAAATATATGGTTTTTTCATATCAAATTACAATTCTATTACTAGCTTAATATAACCCATTAACCTCAAATATATTATCAGTAGTAAAGCTATTACCTAAATTAATATTAAAGAGTTCTTTATGTCATTATTTTTCTATAACTATAGGACTCCTCTATTAATTGTGCAAAAGGATAGTCATTCACCAAAATTTATGTATGGATCCCATTAAATGCTATCACTAAAAAAATTGACTACAAACTCCTCTTCTCATGGACGAACAGAACTAAAGAGAATTGGATACCTTGATGGCTGGCGGGGGTTAGCAATTCTTATTGTTTTAATAGAACATTTTTTAACGATTCCTGGAATTTATCTAGGTCGGCTAGGCGTAGATATTTTCTTTGTTTTATCTGGTTTATTAATGAGTAAAATTCTTTTTGTCAAAAGAGTGCCTCTTCCTACATTTTATAAACGAAGACTTAGTCGTGTTTTTCCCGTTTTTTTTATCTACCTTACTACTCTTTGTACAGCAAGTTATTTATTTGAACTTTCTTCTGAACACGAAAACTACTTTTATTCTTTATTTTTTTTAAGAAGTTACTTTCCAACTGCTCCAGCAGCTGGGTTTTCTGGAATCCCTATAGGTAATTTGTGGTCACTCAATGTCGAAGAACATTGTTATATTATATTGAGCATAATCACTCTTTTTAGTGTATTTAAAGGAAAGGAGTTTATACCATTGATAGGTTTAGGTATTGGCTCAATGCTTATACGATGTGCCTATATTTTATACCCAAATTTTGCGCCTACTGACTATTTTTTACATACCGAAGTTATAGCGAGTCATTTATTTTTATCTGCAGGATATTCTTTAATTAAAGAAAATTTTGAACGCTTTGTTTTTTCTTGGCTTCCTATTTTTACTTTCTTTTTAAGCATTTTATGCTACATAAAAATTTTCCCTTGGTTTTCTCATTGGCTATTTTCCCCATTTTTATTAGCTTTTACAGTCAATCATTTAGATCGAATACCAGGGTTTATCAAGACTATTCTATCAAATAAAATACTCCAGTTATTTGGTATATGCTCATACTCTATTTACTTGTGGCAACAACCTTTTTATTATTATGGAGTAAGGTTTGGGGAAATTTTTCCCTACTCAGGTATAGTTATGCTTTTTCTAGGGATAACCATAGGGATGTTTTCATTCTATTTTATAGAAAACCCTATAAGAAAATATTTAAATAACAAATGGTAAGGCAGCTGGAAATAAATAACCCATCCATTTACGAAGAACTTTTCTACACTTTAATTACAATAAATTTAAAAACAAATTATGAATCAACTTCCATTTAAAGACTTTACTGACGAAACTTGGGATGTAGTCATTATTGGTTCTGGTATGGGGGGATCAACTGTCGGCTATGCGTTAGCAAACAAAGATTTTAATGTCATTGTTATTGAAAAAGGCAAAGCAACTTTTTCATCGGATAATCATCAGGAACATTTAAATGATGAAGATCCTCAAGATAGGCTCAACCATGGTGCTTGGCCAACTAAAATAACACAAGATAATGAGGGACGCAGATCCCACTTTTTTAGTTCAATTGGCTGTGGAGCAGGTGGCTCTACATTACTCTATGCAGCTGCATTGGAAAGGCTTGAGCCTCGTGATTTTGATAGTCCTACCGGTTGGCCAATCTCTTATCAAACAATTGCACCTTATTATCAAGAAGCTGAAAAATTATTTAAAGTTAGGGGTACTCCTGACCCGTTAAGCACAGATACTGATCCAGAATTATTACCTCCTGTTGCAATGAGCGAATGTGACAACCATTTTTTTTCTTCCTTCAAAAAAAATGGTTTAAATCCATACCGCTTACATGTGGGTATTGACTATAATGAAAAATGCGAAGAATGCCTCGGCTATATTTGTAATCAAAAATGCAAAAGTGATGCAAAAACTATTTGTCTTGAACCTGCAATACAAACTGGTAACTTAAAAATACTTGAGCGATGTGAAGTTAAAAATCTTAGTGCAGATGAAACCAAAGTAAATGAAGTCATTTGTATAAAAGATGGAAAAGAAATTAAGATCAGAGCGCGCATTTTTGTTGTTGCTGCTGGCGCTTATTTTTCGCCTGTATTATTACAAAATTCAAAAAATAATTTTTGGCCAAATGGTCTTGCTAATAAATCAGATATGGTTGGTCGAAATTTAATGTTTCATATTTCTGATTTTGTAGCCGTCTGGCCTAAAGGGAATTTTTCTCGACAAGGGCCTGCTAAGACTATCTCATTAAGAGACTTTTATTTTCATAACAATAAAAGTTTAGGTTCCTTTCAGTCTACAGGACTTACTTTTGAGTATGGCAATGTTATCTACGCTTTAAAAATGAAATTTGATCGTAGTCGCTGGAGTTGGTTAAAACCTATTAGGCCGTTCTTACGGATTCCTGCATATTTAACATCGTTTTTTCTAGGCCATGCGTCTATCTTTGCAACTATAATGGAAGATCATCCTTATGCAGAAAATAGAATTATTGCTGATGCAAAAGAACCTAGTGGTATGCGCTTTGAATACACCGTACACAAAGAGTTACATGAAAGAATTAAGAGCTTTCGAAATTTATTAAAATCAAAACTATCTCCTCATTTATCTTTCGTGATGAGCGAAGATGTTAGTTTAAATTATGGGCACCCTTGCGGAACTTGTAGAATGGGAGACAACCCAAAAACCAGTGTCGTTGATAAAAACTGTAAAGCTTATGATGTTGATAATCTTTATTTGGTTGATGCTTCAGTTATGCCAACAAGTGGAGGTGCCAACCCTAGTTTGACCATAGCAGCAAATGCCCTCCGCGTAGCTAAGGCAATTAGTACCGACTTAAAAAACAATGAGTGAAGACCTTTATTTTCGAAAAGATAAAAACTTATCTTTTAATTTCTCTTTCATTCCCTTAGCGGGGGAAAACTCATCATGTCCGATAAAAATTCGAGGCGAAGGATCATTTTCAGGCAGATTAATTAGATCAATAGCCCAATCAACACATGTCTTTGGATCAATACCTGTAAAATCACTCATCTGAGTATTTAAATGGCCAGGTATCCATTCAACTAAAATTATATCTGGAAATTTATTACCAAGATCAGCCGCAATTGCTTTAGTTAATGCCCGCACAGCTCCTTTTGACGCTGAGTATGCAGAACTTTGAGGTATAGGTGCCTTATCAGCAAAACTACCTACATTTATTATGCGTCCATGTTCTTGCTTTATCATAAAAGGAAGTACCGCATGACAGCAATTTGCTACCCCACCTACATTAATCTCAATTGTTTTCATCCACTCTTCAGGGGATTGATCTAGAAAACTTATTTTTGGATAAACAGCAGCATTATTAATAAGAACATCAATTTTTCCAAACTCATTCTGGATTGATTGTATCGTATTAGCAACTTCAACAGATTGCGATACATCAACTGTTTTCCAATGAAAATTATTATTATCTATCTGCAGTGCCGTTTCTTTTAATGGTTCTTCTCGTCGACCAAAGCCTATAACAATGGCTCCCTGTTTGACAAAACCTTTAGCAAGCTCTCTACCAAGCCCCGAGCCAGCACCAGTTAAAACCACAGTTTTATTAATTAATTTCATTTCTTCTAATCAATTTGTTATTCTATTAAAGTATTATAGCTTGAGAAAAGGGAGAAATAATAAATTTTAACAAGTTCCTCAAACAAGCTTAGAAAACATTCTGATCAGCAATAACCAATCTGTTTTATTGATTTTCATATTAATGTTCTTGGTTTTTAATTTGATTTAAAATTCTATCGTTAATCAACTTGAATCCAAGTTTTAACTTGCTCC
>CAZZIX010000186.1:2701-5506 GCA_964654345.1 uncultured Methylomarinum sp. | reverse complement strand
CATTGCCTGATGGTACATGTTGCAAGCCTATTACACCTTGCTATCCAGTCCGAAGTATTAAATATAAACGGTCTTTAGCAATAAAGTGGGTAACGATAGCGACTTTAGGAATCCTTTTGTTTCTGGTAAATGGTAGTAGTAAACATCATTTTATTAGTCCTGGTGAATTAACCTATCAGCATGCGAATAATACGGAATGTTCTGATTGCCATCAAGTTTTTGATAAAGGGTTTACTGGATGGGTGCATCAGGCGCTAAATTCCGTCAATATTATTGATAGGAATGAGCAATGTATTAATTGTCATGAATTAGGTGAGCATGCAGATGAAGCGCATGGTTTGTCTGAAGCAGGACTTAAAAAAATTTCTAACACTCTAAATGTAGAGAAAGAAAGTTCGGATAGGCAACAAATTGCCTGTATGACATGTCATGTTGAGCATCATGGTACAAATAATAGTTTGTTGGCAGTTAATAGCCAGAATTGTGCTTTATGCCATGATCTTCCTTTTAAGAATGGTAAAAAATCTCATCCTGAGTTCCGTCAATATCCTTATCGACGTAGAACAGGGATTATTTTTGATCATACTCAACATTACGATAAACATTTTTTTGATAAAAGTGGTGAAACTCGTAAAGAGAATGCACCGAGTTCATGTTTAACTTGTCATGCAAGTGATAAGAATGGGATAAAAATGGTTGTTAGGGATTATCAGAAAACATGTTCTGAATGCCACAATAGTCTATTTGAAGAATCAGAGGCATTTCCTGTCATTACTGTTCCTGCTTTAGATACTGAAAATATTGTTTCGTTAGGAGCCTGGCCTGCTGATGCAGATGCTGAATTAACACCTTTTATGAAATTACTTCTTTCCAATGGCGATAAAATCAAAGCTGTTTTAGCAGAACTTGATGGAGGAGATCTTACAGAATTGGAGCAAGACGATGCACAAGTTGTTGCTTGGAGCATTAAAGAATTATTTTACGATATATATAAACAGGGAGATGTTGCTGTAACACAACGATTGGCAAAGGCATTTAATTGCCAATTAAATTCAAAGGGTAAATTGATTCAAGAACCTGCTTGTCAATTAACAGTGAATAAATTAGATTCTTTAGTTTCAGCTTTTCCATATCCACTCTTTTGCTCTGCCCAAAAGGAATGGTTTCCAAAATTGGCTAATGAAATGAAGCTCTATCTTGATTTTAAAGGAAAAAGAAAAAATATTTTGTCTGCTTCTTCCTCCCTTACTTTTTGCGAAACGATAAATAAGACTGCGGATAGTGACTCAGATTCAGAGGCTTGGATGCTAGATTATTTTACTCTAAGTTACCGCCCTGTTACTCATGCTGACAAGTTTTTCAGCACATGGTTAAATGCCAGTCAAAATCATCAGGGTGAATCATTAGATGATAGTACGCGAAAAGAAATATTTGAGTTGTTAAGCTCTGAAGATTCAGCAGGGCAGTGTGTTTATTGTCATAGTGTTGATACAGATAATAATTATATACATTGGTCAACTCCTAAATGGAACCCAAAGCGTAAAGACTTTATTCGTTTTAATCATGCCGGTCATTTACGACACCAAGAAGAAAGTGTATGTAAAGATTGCCATAAAGAAAACAAAGAAGCTGATTATTTAGCAAGCTATAAAAACAAGACTCCTTTAGATTTTCAGAGTAATTTCTCAACTGGAAAAGAACAATGCGAGAGTTGTCATAATCAAGCGATGACAGAAAAACAATGTCAAACATGTCATAATTACCATGTTAGTGATGATAATGATTTTTCCAATCAGGATTTTATGGGAAGAGGAAACTTAAAAGTTTGGGCTGATAAAAAGACTTATTTGGTTGGTGACAATATCACTATTAAATTTTCTGTTGACCAGGCTATGTATGTGCGTATTGTGCGAATAGATTCTTCAGGAAAAATATTGTCATTATTTCCCAATGACTTCAGGCCAGATCATTATTGTAAGCCAGGTGTTATTTATCAAATACCAAAACTTGGATCAGAGCGAACTTTAACAATAGAAGCACCAGCAGGAACTGATAAATTATTGGGTATTGGTAGTAAAGACCCTATACCTGAAGATGCTCTATTTTTTAATAGTCAGGGAAACTTTGATGAAGACAAAATGTCAGAGTATATAATACGCTCTGTATTGAAAATAAATGTACAGGAAAAAGAGAGGCAGTGATATGTCAATTTTAAAGATAACGGGATACTGTTTAGCAGTATTATTGTTTAGTCAAGCTAATGTAAGCGCCGAAAATGTAAGAATGTATACTGAAAATGTACCTTCGGCGGAGGAAATGGGGAGTGTTTTATTTGCCACTAAGGCACAGACAGAAATACCAGTTATTAGAATGCGTTCAATTGGTTTTACACAAACACAAAAATCGGAACAGACCTTAAAAGAGGCCGCAGAAACGAATCAACAAGGTGCTGCAATAGGTTTACCGATTAAGTTCGGGTTTAACTCAGCTAATATTCTTGAAGAATCAAAGCCTTTTTTAATGCAAATAGGGAAAATGCTTAGTCTACCCAATTTTTCTAGTGAAAAACTAATGATAGAAGGGCATACTGATGCAGGTGGTCCTAATGAATATAATCAAGGTTTGTCAGAAAGACGGGCAGAGTCAGTAAAAAAGTTTTTAAAATTTAATTTTAGTATTGATGCGGATAGGTTGTATGTGACAGGTATGGGAGAAGGTCATCCATTAGCTGATATTAATCCTTATGATGCAGTCAATAGAAGAGTACAATTTCGTAGGGCACCATAAAGATGGTTTTTAGGATAG
>CAZZIX010000186.1:0-2601 GCA_964654345.1 uncultured Methylomarinum sp. | reverse complement strand
TCAGGTGTTTTTATTAATGAAAACAAATGTTCTGAGCTACCTTATATTTCACGAGGGGCAATTGTAGAGTTGTTACCAAAAGCGAGACTCTGGTTAAAATCAATACCATCAGAAAAAGATGACTCTAACTTTCAACTGATTTGTCAAAATAGATCAGAAAGTATTATAAAGTTAGAGTTTTCAGAACAACAGTCTCCTTGGTTAAATTTTTCAAAGATGAATAATTGTAAGGGCTGGGTTGAAGATAAGTTAAGTTGTGAAGGAGATGAGGGGAAAGAAGAGAAGTTAGGTGTTTATTGTGTTAAAGCATTAATTAAAAAAAGTTCTGGGAAAAGTGGACTAGACCAGGTTGAAAGGACAACATCTATAAAACTAAGAGGTTTCAAACAATCTATTGGAGTAAATATAGATCAGGTTCTAAAGCTATTAAAACCTGAACTAAAGTTGTGTAAAAAATTGAATCAAGTTTCACAAACTATGGAAATTAAATGGACTGTTATGCCTGATAATAAGGTTAATGAAATACAAGTCAATCAAGCAGGTGAAACTGTTAATAATGGCTTGTCTGCTTGTGCAGAAGCAGTCATTTCAGCCTTTATGTACCCTGATTTTTCTAAAAAAGAGGTTTTTATAAGTTCTTTTTAAAGTCAAAGGAATATGCGAGATTTAGGTGATATCAAAAAGAAGCAATTACTTTTCTTTGTACTGACCTCATTTCTAATAGGGCTTTTTTTTGATATAAGTTTTGGTAATAGATTAGATAACTGGATTCATGATTCTGCGATAGTTTTTCAACATAGAACAGAGTGGAAACATTCTGGGATAGTAGTACTTGATGATGAAGTTCCTTTTAACGTGGGTCGCAAACAAGCACTTTCTTTATTTGCATTAGCTACTGAACGGTTGATTGCAATGGGTGCAAAAGGAGTGTTTCTAGACGCAAGAATACCTAAAGAACTTGAAGGTCGGATGCCCTATGCTCAATGTATTAAAAAAGATGGTTCTGTACACTGGTCCTCACCTGAATGTTCCATTTCGCCTACACAGCAATGTCGTGTTGATAGTAGTGAAATTGGCCAGGCACCATTAAAAATGAATAAGGATGCAATTAAATTTTTTCGAATTGCGCCTTATTTAAATAATGAAAGTAACTTACCTGATTTTTTGCTTTTTGGTTTTGAAACGATTGATGTAATACCAAAAGAAGGGTTGGTTGTTAGTGATAGATTAGTGACATTCAATAGCCCGATAGCTAGATGGATAGATTTAAGTAAAGATCATGCTGTATATGCTTTAACAGCATTTAGCCAGACTGAAAAAACTGATAAGCTTTTTAAGCACAACTTTTCTGATAAATTGTGTAATGGAGTTTATCCCTGTAGACGAATACGTTTAAGCAAGCCTAACTATGGAATTGAGTTACACGGTAAGCGACTTATTTTGCCCGTTAGTCGTTTAGCTTCATGTGATGAAAAAATAGCATTACAGACAGCGTTGTTACTCAGAGATAAGGTGGTCATTCTTCAAACTACAGCACCCAATGAATCGACGGACCTTGTTGTTACAGCTATGACTACTGCACTGTTTGGTCCAAAGCTGATGACACCTGGAGCATAGTATTTGATTGATGAAGTTGAGACCCTTATAAATCAAGATAGCCCAAAACCACCTAATGATTGGATAAAAATAACTCTCTTCATTACAGTTGCTATTGCTAGCGTATTAGCTGCATTATTTTTTCATCAAATGGTATTAAGGTTTTTAGCTTTAGGGCTATTTGTTTTTTTGACTGCCTTATGTTTTTTAAATCCTATTGTTCAATTATGGCCCGTCATGGCAACCATGGTGGTTTGCTTTTTTGGTATTGGTCAAGTTGTTACCGTTATGCTTTTCCTAGGTGCTAAAGAAGGACGGTTGTTAAGGCGCTATATACCTGAACAGGTTCGGAATCTGTTGATGCCTCTTAAACCAAAGGAATCGTTTGAAAATAAGCGATGTCATGTCGTGGTATTAATGAGTGATTTGGCTGGATATACAACAGTGACTGGATTAATAAAAGAACCCCGCTTGGTTTTAGAAGTAATGAATGACTATTTAAGTGAAACGTCGTATGTTCTACAAAAAAAATATGGAGGGATTCTTGAAGCCTATGTCGGTGATATGGTTTGTTACTATTGGCGTGAGGATAATAAACAGGATCAAGTGGAAATATTCAAAAAGGCATTGCTAGGGGCTATTGAATTAAGAGAGTTACAGAAAAATTTTTTTATTTCTTTACAAGGAAAGTATAAAGATAAAATTGATCAAGAATCACTTAAGAAAATCTCAAATATTATAGATGCAGGAATAGGGGTTACCGAAGGCAATGTTGTTATGGGAGATTTAGGGTCAGAATATGGGGTTAAGAAATTTGGTATTTTAGGCGACCCTTTAAATTTAGCTGCTCGAATTGAAGGGTTAACGCGGTTATTTAATACCGATATTATTATTGCAGGTGATTTTCTTGATGCGATTAAGTCGGCAGGTTTATCTAAAAGAAAACTAGGAGTAGTCAGGGTAAAAGGGAGGGTATCAGCTGAAACTCTTTATGCATTGGGAAGT
>CAZZIX010000185.1:0-5520 GCA_964654345.1 uncultured Methylomarinum sp. | reverse complement strand
AAAAAAAACTAACTCTGAAGAAATTTCAAACTCTTCTAAAGCATTCAAAAAATCACTCAGTGGGTCAAAAATTGAAATATTGTCCAATGCAATTTTCATAAAACCCAAGATGCACCCAACGGCGGCTAACAATACTGTATGTGGTATATATAAACGACGAGCAGCAGGAACCAGCAATACAGCCAGTGCTAACAACACCATTAAACCGAATACAGATATCCAAATTGAATGCATAATCCCATATCCCACTTTTATTAAATGACTTCTAACTCAAAGCCATTTAATGCCTAACTGCCATTATTATCCAGGCTGACCAAGAGGATCTGCCCCTATCGTTCCGACTATCTCATTCAGATATGCAGAATTTTCCACCCTTTCCAGTTCAGTTTTAGCAGTTATTAATCGCCGATTAATTTCTAGCCTTTCTACTTCATCAGCATAATTTTCAAGTTCAGAAAAACGTTGTAAATTATTTACATGCTTACGCCATAAAGCAATATCTCTAGTTTGTTTTACTTGTAAACGTTGAAGATACCAATCAGATTTCATTAAACTTTCTTTAGTAAACAGTGCCCTAATTTCGGCATCATGTATATCTTTACCTTCATAACTCTCTGTTGCCATAATATGTAGCAATGCTTTTAATGGTGGGCAGGCATCATCAATACTGCCATCATCAAGATATTGTTGTGCTACTTTTTGTTGTGTTTCTACAATATTATTAATCCCATCAACAAAATCATCTAAATTTTGTGTTTCTGGCTTAAGAATATCTTTTGTTAAAACAGCACTAGGATTATCAAATATTTTTCCCATAAATTCATGAACAAATTGTTCTGTAATACGATAGCCTAAACGACTCGCTAGAACAGTTTCTCCCTTATGTTCAAAATCATCCAATGCTTCCATATAACCTTGATCTATCATATACACAGGATCTCGTTCTTGATCTGTTAATCGTGTCCATATTTCAGGAACTAACAAGCTTATATCGTGATCTACGCGTACATAAGATCCAATATGACCAGCAGAACTGGAAAACCCTGCGTAACCCGTTAATATAAAAGAAACCAGTGCATTATTTAGATCTGCTGTCGCTCTTAAAGCATTAAAAGGCCCTTTTGTTAATGCACCTTCACTTCCTGCACCCGTTGTAGAGGGTGATTTACCTGTTAAGGAACTGATAAAGTCCATAAATAATTCAGGTAACTGCTGATAATGAATAGGGTTGTATACCGCTAATGCTCTAATGCCTTCTTCTGGCGGGTTATTGCGACGCCCAGCTAATACAGAATTAACCGGATGTATCACTTTGTTATCTAAAGGTATCTTACGATGTAAACGGACACCTAAATCAGCTAAATATTTACGTACTGGATTCACCATGTCTGCACGTACTTCTAAGTAGCGTGGGTTTTTAGTGGGTGCCCCGTTGACTATTCTTGGATGAGCAGATGAAACCACAATACCAGTTTTATCTTGATAAGTTTGCTGTAGTAAATCATGCATCGGAGGGGTAAATTTAGACATTGTCAGCACATCTTCAACGATAACTGATAATTTATCACCTGATAATGGCTCGTAATTAGCAATAAAATTGCCCTTACTTGCCATATTAAGCTCAGTTTGTTTATCATAACCTGGAATTACTGCATCATCAGGTCGTTGAAATAGTCGATATTCGCAATTGGAAGCAAGTTTTACACTATTTTCACTTTCATTAGTTGTAGAATGCTTAGCTATTAAAGAAGAAGGGATCACGACTGATGCTGTAATATCATCTTCCATCTGTATTTTTTCAGTGGCATAAAAGTCTTGTCTAACTTTAAAAGTACGCCATCCACCTTCTGGATTAAAACCAATCCTTAAAAAACTAGCTGTAATATCTCTACCTTCAAATTTAAGATTATGACCGGGTGAGCCATCAACAATATCAGCAGAAAAATAAGCGCGCCAATTATCACCCCACTCGACTTGATAAAAACGTTTGATTAATAAAACCAACGCTCTTATATAAGAAGGGATAGACTTTAACCATTCATTATATTCATCCGTATAACCCGTAGATGGGGTTAATAATTTAATCACTGAACCAAGACTTCTTTCAGAACTTAATAATGTACGACTCTGTACTTTATTAGGTTCATCAATATCTGCCTTAAACCGCCCACTAAAATTCTTATCAAAAACCGCCTGAACTTTATCTAAATCTTCAGTTATATTATTAACAAATAAAGAGTTATAAATTACAGCATCACTGATTGATTTAGAAATCTCCGATTTGCCACCACCAGAGACTGTGCTTGGTTTATGGCAAAACGTACCTTCTGGTGCTGTCCCAATAATACGCCAGGATGGAGCAGCCGGATGCTTAAGTAGTTCTAACTTATATCCATTAGGTTTAACATAAATTTTGCCTGGTTGTAAACGAATAGTAGAATTTTTCTTCTCATTACTCCATGTTATTTTGTCATTCTTCCATGAAATGGTTTGTGTCATTGCATCCATTTTAATATTTTGTGGTACATAAACTATCTCAGGATATTGCTTATCAATAGCATAACCTTCTGGTTTAACCTCCATCAATTCACCATAGTTTTTCACCATATCAGAAAAACTAAACCCTTCCTCTTTGCTTGCACTCCCAGCGCCATATTCACTACCATGATTACTGCAATGAAATGCCAAGGCACCACCCGCATGTTCTTCTTCTGCAAAACCATAAAGATTAGCCGCATAACCTATCTGAGTTTTGACTTCTTTTTTACAATAGCCATAATAATTATCGGCTAACAAAGTAACAATAACGCCATTTTCATCCCTTGCTGTTAATTTGAATGCATCTCCACCATTGTAGAGTTCATCAGAACTTTTCCAACACATCCCATCTTTTTGTTGACGTTCAGTTGCATCATCCCATTGCGGCAAACCCAGCTGTTGTTTTGTTAATGTGACTAAGTGTGGAGCTAAAATCACACAACCACTTTGCCCCGTCCAATGTTCTACATCTAATCCAGCATCAAATTCAGGTAATGCAGGATTTCCACCATTCCCAAAAATACTCTCAACAAAATCAAGATTACTGACTAATGTACCAGGGGCAAAAAAACGAATTTCCAAACTTTTTTCTTTTGCAAAACCTGGAATTGCAGGACAAACAATGGGTCTTAACAATAACGAGGTAAACATATACGCCGGTGTTTCTTCATTAGCTGTATAAGGAAGCATCATCAAATCTTTCGGTGGATTCAAAGCCTGTTTAAGCATTTCTGCAAAAGCTTGCTTAGGCACCTCTTTTTTATCTCCAGGTACAGGCAAACCACCCGCAACAATATGAAATGAACCTTTCGTTGTCCTACGATCATTCGCTGGATTATGTAACACGCCTTGTTTAACTTTATAACTGGCAACACTGTCTGAAAAAAACTCATCCTTTCCTGCTGGCAAAGATAATTCTCTAGCAATACCATGTCGGTCTAACTCAAACGTTAGTGTAGGCAAAGTTGGGATGCTATCAAGATTTAGGTCAGATAAATAATTATCAAGAAAATTCTGAATCCGTTTATCGGCAGGATAATGATGTTCATCAAGTTGCCGACTTTTTTCAACAAAGCTGCGTAACATATCATCAGCTGTTGCTAAAAAATCTGCTGACCCACCTTCCATACAAGTGGGCTGACCATAAGAAGCCAGTTTTAGATTTATATATAATTGTAAATTCTGATGCAATAAAACAGGGTCTTGCTCAGAAACGTTCAAGCCTAGTGCTTGAGATAAATCCATAGTTGAACTCCTAACAAACTTTCAAGATAAAAAAATGTCTCAAATATACCATTTCCTTGTTGAAGATATTAGCTATTTTTCAACCGACGTTGTTTTAACTATTGATCAATTCCCTTAATAAAGCGGTAGCAAAGCTACCTGAGGGCAAAAAGAAGTTTAATACCACTTGAGAGTCTTCTTGAAACTCCCATTGTAAATTGTTAACTAACACTCTAAATGCGCGTCTATCCGCTTTTAAATCAAACTTAATCAATCCATCGACTAATACTTGATACGTATTAACAATAGATTCTTCCATTGCTAATGCTTCTGCTGTTGTTTCAAAATTACCTTTACCAGCCATTAACCCAGCAGGATGAATCACACCTTTTTTAATTCTATCTAAAACAGAACTATCAAGTTGATCTGATTTAAAATAGCTCCGGGACTGATCAAAAATAAATACATCCCCTTCAATCCCTCGATTCCAATTATCTAATTTCACTCTCTCTGACAATAGTTGATTAAATAAATACGAACGTACAGAAGATAAATAAATACCTCTCTGCTCTCGTTTTACTTTTGCGCCTTGAAATAAAGCTAATGCCTTATTCACATTTTGCCCTTGTAAACCGAAACGCTGACTACCAAAATAATTAGGTATTCCCTGCTGTTTTATCAATTGCAACTGATTCTCCAGCACATCCCTATCACCTTGCCAGTCTCTGATCACAATTTGAAATTTGTTACCAGCTAACACACCTCGTTTTAGTTTTCTCGCATGGCGAGTTATTTGTAAAACCTTAATCCCTTCCGTTTCAACCTGTTTCCATTCTGGATCAGCTTTACCTGGCAACCAAATACTAAACCATTGTGTGGTAATGGCATGACGATCTTTTAAACCGGCATAGCTTACATCACGCTGTCTAACTCCGGCAAAACGAGCAAGTAATCGAGCAATATATTCAGTATTTTCTCCAGTTTTTTTAATCTGAACAAAAGCATGTTCTCCAGCTCCCTCTGGTTGAAAGGATAGTTGTTCCTCAACTATAAAATCAGCAGGCATAGTTTTGATACTACCTGTACCATTTGAATGGGTAGTTGCGTATGTCCAGATTGGGATTTTGATTGGAGTTTGATTAATTGTCATTATAGATATTCAACACAAAAGTGGTTCTATATTTAAAATAATATTTGGTAAAAAATATTACTTTAAAAAATCATCTAGTTAAAAACTTGGTTTAAATCTTTTCATCTTAATTGTATTATTTGTGAAATAGGTACGATTGATTTTCAAGCAAGCTCAGCCATAATAAACTATAACCAATCTTTGTAATAATTAGGAAACTTTAAAATGAAATCATTATTTTTTGTTACTACTAGTGTAATTTTATATTTTGCTTTTTCACCCGCACACTTTACACCTTCCTTTATTGGGCATCATGACAAAATAGCCCACTTTGTAGCATTTTTTTGTCTGGCTTTTGGTCTAAAGTTTTCATTCCCAACATACTCAATTAAGCGAACTTTTTTTATTTTAGTTTTACTGGCCGCAGGGATTGAAATTATTCAGTTTTATTTTACAAACCGTCAATTGAGTATTATAGATTTTAGTGCTGGTATGGCAGGAGTATTTTTCTATTTATCCATGTTCAAGATAACAACCAGAATCTATAATAATTTTGCCCAAGTTTCAAAAATAGCTTGATAGTTAAGGAACGAGAGTGTTTAAATCCTACCTCAAATTCCCCGCCCTTA
>CAZZIX010000184.1:0-5574 GCA_964654345.1 uncultured Methylomarinum sp. | reverse complement strand
CTAAGCTCCCAAAAAAATAAAACCCTAACTATACTTTAATCTAGTCATTAAACAGTTAAGTTTGATCTAAAGCTAAGAAAGATTCTGTCTTTCGATTGTTTCATCTAGATTAAAGGGTAGTTAAGATATTGAAAAATAATTCAAAAAACTTGTTTCGTAAGGAGCAGTTAAAAGAACTTTATGATGAATGTCGTTCATCTGTTATTGGGTCAATTCTTATTGCCATCGGTATTTATTTGATAAATTCGAATGATATTGGTAAGGGGCAACAGGCTTTAACATGGATCTATTTAGTCTGGGTTATTGCCAGTATCCGTGGATTTGATGCTGTTTTATATTTTAAAGCAGATAAATCTAAGATAAATAATACTCAGTTTTTAATTCGCTTTGCAATTGGCATAGTGTTGATCGCATCTTCTTGGGGTTTACTTTTTTGGAATACTTTTCCAAATGCCTCACAAGAGTACCAAGCTTTTATTATTTTGATTGAAATGGCAATTTTGTCATTTGCAACGATGACCCTATTTTATCATTTAGGCGTTTTATTACTTTTTCACGTCATTGTTACAATACCCATTGAGTTAAGTTTACTTAATGAAAATACGATTTTTTATACTGTACTCTCAATTTTGATTCCTATCTTTTTTATATTTCAAGGAATAGTTGCTATACGAATGAATAAAAAATATAGAGAAAGTATTCGTTTGCAGTTAGAGCTTAAACAAAAAATCAAAGACAATCAGAATCTTCAATATGCAGTAGATCAGCATGGAGTGGTTAGTATTACAGATACACAGGGAACAATTCTCTATGCCAATGATAAGATGCTCGAAACTTCTCAATATACTAAAAATGAGCTAGTTGGGGTTAATCATCGCATAGTCAACAGTGGGGAGCATTCAGATGAGTTTTGGGAAGATATGTATCAAACCATCAGTGAAGGAAAAGTCTGGCATGCTGAAATAAAAAACAAAGCAAAAGATGGACACTGTTTTTGGATGGACTCGACGGTTGTTCCTTTTATTAATGAGCAAGGAAAACCATACCAGTATATCTCTATACGTACGAATATAACTAAATTAAAAGAACTTGAACAACAAAATTTAAATGATAAAAATGATGCTCTTATCAGGGCGGAAGTCTCTCAAATTCTTCAAGGGCAAAGCTCATTAAAAGAGCGTGTAGAAATTTCATTAAAAGCTATTTCTAAAGCAGTTGGCCTACAGGTTCAAAACAAATTAGGTGTTTTTATTTTGCCAGAAGGTGGCGATAAACTGGAGATGTTTGTCACTCATGGTCAATATACCGAGGATTTTTTAACTAAGGAAAAATGCGTCAAATTAGGAAGCTGTCTTTGCGGTCGAGCGGCAGTTTCAGGTGAATTAATCGTTTCTGATGATTGTTTTTCTGACCCTTATCATGAACATTCTTTTGAAGGTATGGTCGCTCATGGCCATTATATTGTTCCACTACGTCACAATGGAATAATATTAGGTATTTTATTTATTTATACAGAAACTTACCCATCTAGAGAAGAGTCAAGGCTTGATACCTTGAGGTTTATTGGCGATATGTTGGGTCTAGCGATTGCCAATGAACGTGTAAAACAAGAGATGCAGCAGGCCAGAAAAAATGCGGAGGCTATGGCTCAGGCAAAATCTGACTTTTTGGCTAATATGAGTCATGAAATTCGAACGCCGATGAATGGTGTTTTAGGTATGTTAGAACTTTTGAGCCATATTGATCTAGATGACAAGTCAAAAGGCTATGTTGATATCGCACATGGTTCTGCCAATATGTTGTTGAATGTAATCAATGATATTCTTGATATATCAAAAATTGAATCAGGTAAACTACATATAGAACATATCGACTTTGATTTAAGAAAAGCAATTGAGGATACAACTGAATTACTATCAAAATTAGCCTATCAGAAAAATATAGAATTATCGTGTTTTATATCGCCTGAAATTAAGACTTTGATACAAGGGGATGTCATGCGGTTACAGCAGGTTTTAAATAACCTGATCAGTAATGCGATTAAATTTACCTCTGAAGGCGAGGTATCAGTTAGTATTTCTACCGTAGAGGAATCAGATAATAAAACAAAATTACGTTTTGAGGTAAAAGATACAGGTATTGGTATTCCTGTTGATAAGCAAGGAAAGCTATTTCAGGCTTTCACCCAGGCTGACACATCGACTAGCCGGGAGTTTGGTGGCACGGGTCTTGGGTTAGCAATATCTAAAAGTCTAGTTGAAATGATGGGTGGTAAATTAGGCTTGGTAAGTAAAGTCGGTGAAGGCTCTACATTCTGGTTTGAATTAACATTCGATATTATTAAAGATAATAAACAGCCCTTTACACTGGATAATCTTCGTATTTTAACGATTGATGATAATGAAACAAATTGCTTAATCCTTAGAAAATATATTGAGAACTGGGGGGGAGAAAATTTTACGGAAACTAATTCGGAGATAGGCTTATATCGATTACAGGAAGCCATTGAAAATAAAAAACCTTATGATATCTTACTTCTTGATATGCAAATGCCTGGAGTAACAGGTCAAGAAGTTGCAGTCAAAATTCGTCAAAATCCAATTTTTAACAATCTAAAAATCATTCTATTAAGTTCAATGGGCTTAGATTATCATGCTGATAATCATAAATATTTTGATTTGCTGCTTAATAAACCTATCAGACAATCTCTACTTTTTGATGCCATATCCACTGTTCAAAACATCTCAATTACAAAAGTTAATAAACCAAAGATCAAAAAAGAATTTGTAAAGCTCAATGGAAACATATTATTTGTTGATGACAATAGGGTTAATCAACATTTAGGAAAAGCAATGTTGACTAACTTTGATCTAGATTTTGAAATTGTTTCAAATGGGCAAGAAGCGTTGGATGCCAGAAAAAATAAAACTTTTGATCTAATCTTGATGGACTGTCAAATGCCAGTGATGGATGGTTTTGAAGCGACTCATCAGATAAGGCAATTTGAGGCTCAAACTGAACAAGAAAGAATACCCATTGTTGCTTTAACCGCAAATGCAATGCAAGGTGATCGTGAAAAATGTTTAGATGTGGGAATGGATGATTATTTAACCAAACCTTATACCGCTGAAAATCTATCGAATATATTGGCCAAGTGGTTACCGGTCAAGTCAGTCGTTAGTGAAAGGGTCTTTGCACCAATGGAAAATTCTTATGATTTAGATCAAAGTGTTGAACAAGCTACCCCTGATGTTGAAATAATTAACAGTCACAAGTTTGAAGAAACCAGAGAAATGATGGGGGATGATGTTGAATTAATCATTGATGCTTTTCTTGAATCGGGAACAACACTTACAGCAGAAATGAAAAAATGTTCTAAAGATGGGGATATGGATGGACTAAGAAATGCATTTCATGCGTTAAAAGGAAGCTGTGGTGTACTTGGCGTGCAAAGCCTTTTTGAACTTTGCAAGGACGCTGAAGAACGGTGCATAAAAAATGACCTCGACAATATAGACGAGGTAGTGACTGAAATTTGTAAGGTTTTTGAAATTAGTAGCTCTGCTGTCCAAGAGCTTATGTTAGAAAAGGAAGTCTAATGATAGATAGTCAGTTTATTAAAAGTGATGATATTCTTATTGTCGATGATGAGTTGGTCAATCGGCTTTATATTAAAAAAGCACTAGAAAATGAAGGGTATTCAGTGCTCACAGCTGAGAATGGTCAGCAAGCTTTAGAGATGGTCAGCAAACATACTTTTAGTTTGATCGTTATGGATGTGATGATGCCTATTATGGGCGGATATGATGCTTGTATGGCTCTACGTGAAAAAGAGAATAAGCTTAATGTCCCGATTATCATGTTAACCGCTTTAGATGATATTGAGTCAGTAGAAAAATCATTCAATGCAGGCGCAACAGATTTTGTTGTAAAACCTGTTAATTTACCTATTTTTAAACAACGCGTCAGGCATGGCTTAAAAACCCATGAAACAGATGTTGAGTTGTTTAACCATCAGCTTCGTCTGGTGCATGCCCATAAAGTTGCACGATTAGGTTATTGGGACTGGGATATTAAGAATAATCATCTTTATTGGTCAGATGAAGTGTTCAATATTTATGGAGTATCTTCTGAAGTAAAAGAAATCAACTATGAGCGTTTTTTAGAAAAAGTCTATGAAGATGATCAAGATAAAATTGATTATGCAACTCGAAAATCCTTAAATCAAGGTGAACCTTACAGCATTGAACATAGAGTTCTTCTACCTAATGGTGAGTTTAAATATATTCATCAACATGCAGAATTAATTAAGAATGAGGAAGGACAGGTTATCCGAATGCTTGGCATTGCTCAAGATATAACTGAAAGACACCTTGCCCAAGAAAAAATACAACATTTAGCTTATTATGACAGCCTAACCGATTTACCCAATAGAACACTATTTCATGACCGTCTTAACCACGCTCTGGAAAGAGCTGGGCGAAGTGAAGAAGAGGTCGCTGTTTTTCTTATTGATCTTGATAGGTTTAAGAAAATTAACGATTCATTAGGACATGATATAGGTGATCTTTTTCTTCAATCAGTAGCAGGCTCGCTAAAGAAAGCCACACGATCAGCTGATACTATAGCAAGGCTGGGTGGTGATGAATTTGCTATAGTAATTGAAGGTGTTACATCAGAAGAAGGTGTGCTTGAAGTTGCAAGAAAAACACTTAACGCTCTGTTAGCAACCCATAATATACAAGGAAATGAACTAATTAGCGCTGGCAGTATTGGTATCACCATATCATCAAAGGATAATCGGGCTAAAGAGACCCTAATCAAACAAGCTGATTTGGCGATGTACAAATCTAAAGAAGAAGGCGGCAATCGGTTCAGTTTTTACAATAAAGAAATGAAATCACGCGCTCATCAAATGCTAATTCTTGAAAATGAATTACGTAAAGCATTGGATAAAAATGAACTCGTTGTTCATTATCAGCCTAAAGTTTGTGTTAAGACAAATAAAATTTTGGGAATGGAAGCACTGATACGCTGGCAGCACCCAGAAAAAGGACTGATTCCACCAACAGATTTTGTTCCTATTGCCGAAGAAACAGGATTAATTGTCCCTATGGGAATGTGGATACTAGAGGAAGCATGTAAGCAAACCTCAAAGTGGCATAAACAAGGGTTTGCTGATTTGATTGTTAGTATTAATATATCAGCCAAACAGTTTCATTCTAAAGGCTTTGTTGAAGGTATTCAAAAAGCATTAACTGACTCTGGAATTACCCCACAACATGTAGAATTAGAAATAACTGAAAGTTGTACCATAACTGATATTGATAAAACGATTCGTTTTTTAAATGCCTTTCGAGACATGGGGATGCGGATATCGATGGATGATTTTGGAACGGGATTTTCCTCCCTTAGTTTTTTAAATCAGTTGCCTCTTGATACTTTAAAAGTAGACCGTGCATTTATCAAAGATATTAATGCAGAGGGTGAAAATGGTGAATTAGCAAGTTTAATTATTGCTATGGCCAAGTCATTAAATTTAAGTGTTGTTGCGGAAGGTATTGAAACAATAGA
>CAZZIX010000183.1:0-5624 GCA_964654345.1 uncultured Methylomarinum sp. | reverse complement strand
AAGATGATGAGTAAACAATCCTTTATGTGTAACTTACCCTTAATATCAAATGGAACATAATAAATGGGGTCAGAATGAACCTCCCCCAGTTTAACGGATACTTTCAATCAGAGAGAAGTTTAGTGAATTTGGTAAATCATTTGGAATTAATCAAGCATCTATTCTTATGGCTAACAACAAGCAGGAAAATTCAATTGAAAAATCTGAGTATGTTGGCTTAACATTATTAGATACACCCCTCATAGATACAAAAAATGCTGATTGGGATCAGATAGTAGAAATGAGAGCCGATAGCGATGCTCACAAAAAATTAATCAATTTAAGATTTTTTTTTCATGATAATTATCAAGGAAAGCCAATTACATATATTGAAGATGATATAAATAAAAGATTAGATGCATATAAACATACTTCCAAGAAACATGGTTTTGATCTTATTACATCATCTTTATCAACATTATTAGATGCAAAGCAAATATAAGCAGCAGCTACTGGAAGTTTGACCGCAGCACTTATAGGCGGATCTATCTCTGCAATTTCCACAGGCATATTAATTGAGCTTGGTGGCTTAAGTATTGAGATAGCCAAAAAAATGGAAGCAATTAAAAATTTTAGAAACAATCATGAATTAGCATATATCATTGAAGCAGAGAAAAAAATTGCTAAAAAAAGCTAACAAGCGCTCAAAATCGTTCGCTATCGCTCACTGGGACAACTAACCACTCGCTTTGCTCGGGCTCGAATAAAAGGGGTAAGAACAGTGACAAATGAGAATAATTTAGATTTGCCACCGACCCCTTTAATCTGCTTTAATCTCTTTAGCTATAAAAAATAATAGGAAGTTGTAATGAAGGGAAGAATTTATAAAATATATATCGCCAATGAAGCAGGAAGTAAAATCCAATCTATTTCATCGGCTTCGTTAATTGTAGGAAAAGGTATTGAAGGTGATCGTTATTTTAAAGGTGAAGGCACATTTTCAGAAAAACTAAAAAACAACCCCTCTGTAGAATTAACTTTAATTGAAAAAGAAGAAATTGATAAATTCAATACCAATCACAAGCAAACTCATAATTATGGTGATCTTCGCCGCAATATAGTAACTGAAGGTTTCAAACTAAATAATTACGTTGGTAAAGAATTTACTATTGGAAATATTAAATTAAAAGGCATAAGGTTATGCGAACCATGTCCTTATTTGGCTGAAACTGTAAATCCATTGGTATTGCCTCATTTACTTGGAGTTGGTGGTTTACGAGCATAAATAATAACTAGCGGTACTATCAAGCAAGGTGAAATTATTAGTGGCTAACAAGCTCATCAAGCTCTCGCTCATTTGGACAACCAAAAGCCGTGCTCCGCACGTTTTTGGTTGCCCCTTATGTAAGTCGTTAGGCCAACACACAGAATACGGAAAACTAATTATCTGCTTAAGTAAAGAGTTGAATCTTTAATGAGGAAAAATCATGAGCAAGATACTCGCAATTAATGGTTCATATCGAGATGATGGTATTACTGATCAAGCTGTCGGGGCAATAGTTCAGGCTGTAGAATTGGCCGGCGCAGAAGTCGAGCTCATCCTGTTACGTGAACACCCTATTGAGTTTTGCCTAAATTGTCGGGAGTGTACGCAACAAACAGGTAATTCACCTGGTAAGTGTGTGCAAAATGATGGGATGGAGGAATTGATCAACAAAATAGAACGGGCGGATGGCTATATTCTCGCCTCACCCACTAACTTTGGTTCTGTCACTGCCATCTATAAGCGCTTTATGGAACGGCTGATTGTTTATGCCTATTGGCCATGGGGTATGAATTATCCTAAATTTAGAAAAGAAAATGTACCAAAGAAAAAATCAGTTCTGGTTTCCTCATGTGCCGCCCCAGGAATTGTAGGGCGCTTAATGTATGGAACCCATAAACAACTTAAAATGACTTCGAAAATTATAGGTGCAGACACAGTTGGCGTGCTATTTACTGGCTTAATTGCCAAGGAGCCTCATCAAGTGTTACCGAAAAGGGTGCAGAAAAAAATTAAAAATTTGGCTGAAAAACTACTTTAAACAATGTTAAATAAATGGGGCCAGAACACAGTTTTCTCTAATATTAGCGATTAATTTGTTTTGAAGTGTTAGGTTTCGACTCATAGAGGACATTATTAGTCCTGCTGATATAGATATTTTATATAGGTCTACCTAAAGAGGCGTAAAATATGAAAATTCAGTTTTACGGATACAATGCCTTCCTGATAGAGTCAGGCGATAAACTTCTTGCTATTGACCCTGGCGCGCTATTTTTTTACTGGTTTAGATTTGCAACTCTTTTCCCCAAGTCAAAATGGAAAGATATTACTCATATTTTCATCACACACGGTGACCCAGACCATTACTGGAATGCAGACAGAGTAGCAAAGGCTTCAAATGCACCTGTAATTTGTAACAAAACAATGCTGCGTGAGGTAAATGGAAAAATTTTAGCGCTGGGGCCACGCGCTAAAGGAGTCGCATTTACGACGGAATTTAAAAAAATACGTACCCTTTCGATTGATGAAACTATTGAAATAGATGGCATGGCCGTTACAGGCGTTAAAGCCACGCATGGTGAACTTGTTATTAAAAGTGGTCCATATAGGAAAATTTTTAAACCCGGTCCCGATGAAAGAATAGGATGGGGTTCGATTGGCTTTGATATTAATGTAAATGGGAAACGTATTTTAAATCTTGGCGATACACTACTGCTTAAGCAGGAATGGAAAAATTTTATTGAGCCAGACGTGTTGATGATTCCAATTGGTGGCAAAATCGCGCATAACACTATGGATGAAGAGGAAGCCATACAAGCTGTAAAAGCTATAAATCCAAAACTTGTGATCCCTTGTCACTATAATTGTCCTGGTCTTTTCTCTAAAACACTTAATCCTGCTGATGAAGAAAAGTTCAAAAAAGGAGTAGAAGCGCTAGGAGTTCAGTGCTCTATTATGCATACTGGGGATACTATAGATTTAAACGGTGAATAACACATAACAAGCCATCCAAGCCGTCGCCAAAAAGCGGCGCGGCTTAATTCAAATGTTATGTGTAAAGAATAAAAACAGGCATGAGTTTATAGTTTAGCTATTGTAAACAATTCGTGGCTTCTTTGTTTATTTCCAGGAGGGAAGGGTAATGAAAATAATATATTCAGTTTATTTATTCACTTTTATAATCTGTTTTTCAACTCTGGCATCAACCTCATCTGAACAAGAAAGCGAGGAAATGCCCACTTCTTTTCCCGGAACTGAACTTATATCACCTGTGCAACATGCGACAGTAAAGCCGGATGAAACTATACTGGTGAATTTAATTATAGAGAAGTCGCTTGATCCCGGTTTTGTTTTTATCATGCCAAGTATGAGAACTGGAATTCCAGGTGTGGAGCTCAAGCAAATATCCTTCAATGATCCCTTAAAGACACATTTTCAAGGTTCCATAAAAATCCCGAACCACCTGGCGGGACCGCAGGAAGTATTGGTTCTGCTAAAAAATACATCCGACAAGATAATTGGTGGTTTCGCCATTAAGCTAAATGTTGTCCCAACGGAAATCCCCAACGAGATCGGAGCGCATAAGAAGAGTTATAGGCTGAATATACCGCCCAAAAGATTTGAGGGCGCACGCAAAGTAACCGTTTTTGGGTATTATGCAAATAAACTCCGGCGGGATATCACTTCGAACATAACCGGTACACAGTATAAAAACACTGATCCGCAAGTTTTTAACTTGAACGACAAGGGTGTACTTAATCCAGTAGGGCCGGGAACAGCTTACTTAATTATTGAGCATCGTGGTTTAAAGACCTTCACTCTTGTTAAAGTGATTGCACCGGGACAGGAAGATCCTCCTCCTATTGACCAGACTGATAAAGTAATGATCACTCAATCAGTACCACGACGCCTACCGGACAGTAATCGTTATGAGGTGGAAGTAACCATCCGTAATGATTCAGAGTTTCCCCTGTCATTACTTTTAAGGCTCGTCCTTATCGGTCTCGATAAGGATATCGAATTGCCAGACAATAATGCCGTAACAATGCAAGTACATCCCATTGGTTCCCCTACCATTTTTATCGAAACCGATGAACGAGGTTACCTACCACCGGGGGCTTATGCAGAGGAAACCATAACGTTTCGTAACTACTTAAAGAAGAAACTGGACTACCAACTCAAGCTTTATTCTGGAAGGCACTTGTAAGTTAAATAAGCATGATATGTAAAACGTGGTTGACGGTTGTCCATTTTTAGTCCAAGTAAGGCCATGCTACAAGTAATAAAACTCTATAGATTAACAGCTTATTTAAGTGTTACCGAGGTGATAGTTAGTGTCGAATCAAACACATAACAAGAGCAACAAGTCGTTCGCTTCGCTCACTGGGACGCTCCTGATGCCAACATTATAAGGCATGAGATAGAGTCAAGTGTCGCGCGAAATCACTAATCCCATAGCTTATACTGACCAATATCGACAATGACCTCGGTCTCCTTACGCTTGCTAGGAATATCGACTTCTTTCAATCTAGCCTCTGCGCTTTCAAAACCCTCAACGAAAATGGCGAGCATTTCAGCGGTTTCTTTCAAGTTAAAAGTTTTGATACCTGCTGTATCGATAATCCTTAGCTGCCGGCCCTCTTTAGGTTTGACCGCACTGAAGTCAAGAATTTCAAACTTTGCACCATCTAAATCTGGATCCTGACGCAAAATTTCCCTAACTAGCGTAACAAATAATGACAACTGCTTGTCATTGAGTGGGTTGTGCTTCCAGAAGATGAACCACGGTAGATAAATCTGTCCGCCGACACTGTATATAAAGTCAGGCTTAAATGGAATTCTTAAATCTCTTCCAACTGAGTAAAAGCTAGGGGCAACGTCGTTCACGAAATCTTGTTGCAAACTACTAAAATGTCCATGTAGCAACGGGATAACCTCCAACAGTATTTTTTGTACTCTCTTGCGCTTTTCTTTCTCTTTTATTCCTTTGATGATTTGATCTTCAGGAACTTTAAAAAGTAGACTATCTCTAGCTATATTATTCAGAGCATTATAATTAAAAGACGGAGGATTCATTGCCATTTTGACAAATTCATCCTCTATTTTTTCCGGAGAATCGTACCAATGTCTCGCCAAATGTTGAACTGAAGGAACTCTGGGTTTAACCTATTGCAGTGTAAAGAACATCTCTTTTGATGTGTAAAAATTTAAGATTGCTTGATTGCTAATTTGCATCCCTGGATTTACTTTTGCTTCATGGTGCCACACTTCATGCCATGGCCCACCTGTTACGTGCGATTGCTCTACTAACTGATTGACACTCAACCTAGAACAGAAAGAAACAATGCTTTCTAATAAACTCTCTTCGTCTTTATCTAAATTAATCCTAGCGATAACTTTGTTACCTGTTTTAGGGTCTAGTTTAGTCGCTCGGGTAATTATTTTTTGGTCACCAAACTCCTTAAAGAATCTATACAAGTAAGGTAAAACTGGCCCAAACTCCCAAGCCTCAAAATTTTGCTTAATAAGTGGCTTGTTCGCAGATACTAAAAACCAAACATGGCAAAAATATGTAATTTTTTGTAAGCCTAAATTTGTCACA
>CAZZIX010000182.1:0-5652 GCA_964654345.1 uncultured Methylomarinum sp. | reverse complement strand
GCCTTTGCTCCCCGCCGTAATATATTGTAAACTGTTAGAAGTTTTCGTTTCATTGTCTTTATGAAATTTTATAGGCAAAAATGATTTATAATGTAGAGTTTTTTCTGCACGATTTTACTCGGCTGGATCATGAGTAGCACGCCCCATGCCAATAATCCTTTTTGTAAAAAGATTTCCAGACTTGCCGTACATTTTGTAAATAATAATAAAAGACAAAGAAAAAATGCTGGTAATTGCCTTGGCTATCCAATTGAGAGGATTCATATAAAAAACATAATTGTCGATCGGGTAGCATTTCACATCACCAAAACCACAGTAGTTGAGAACCTGTTCAATGCTATTTTCTGTGTAACCGGCAAAATGGTTAAAGTTATGAGCCATATGATCGATTGCAGTAATGGGGTTGGCATAATTTGTTGAATTTAAGATAATACTGCCATTTTCTTGGAGCCGTTTGCGTGTCCTAGTCAGGATAATTACAAGTTCATCCTTGGTGAGATGATTGATCTCCTGTTCAAACAAAATCAGATCAAAGATGCAGTCGGCTTCCTCCAAATAATCGAATGCGTTTTCATGAAGAATATCTATTCCTTTTGTTTTGGCGTAATCAATTTTTTCTCTCTCACTATCAATCCCTGTGACTTTTCTGTACCCCATTTGTTCCAGAAAGGTGACAAAATAGCCAACCCCAGCACTGACAATAAGGATTTTGGCATTTTTGTCGCTGGGCAATAACTGCTTGTAATTGCGTTTATACAGACGCTTATAGTAATTATACCCGGCTTCAATATCAGGAATACCTTCACAAAAAGTAGTGAAAGGATGAATTTTTGCCGTCAACTGGAAAAATTCATTTGTTTTAGAAGTTTGCTTCTGAGATGGACTTGCCTGGTTATTTTGTTCTTGTTGTTTCATGGTTAGCTTCCTTTTTCAGCGTCGCCTCTATAACGATTAGTTCGAAACATGTTTTTTTACACTTTTGCACAAAACCATCGAGACGGAAAGTTTCTATCAGGCGATCGATGGTGTTTAGTTGTATAAAACTCATGGCCAGAGAGATAATGAATCGAAAAAATGCAGTGAAAAAGTTCATCTTCATCGTTATCCAGCCAATTGTATAACGGGTGTCGGTAATCTCGTATTGACAATCGAGCAGCATATCGTTCATTCTTTTTTTCGTTGTTACCCAGCCATGTTTATAATCCTCAAAAAAAATTTCTTTTAATCTCAGATAATTAGGAACTATCATTAACAGTCTCCCTCCAGGCCGCAAAACGCGTTTTATTTCGATCAAAAGTTTTACCGCGTCTAAATAGGTGGGCAGGTGCTCGATAAAAGGAACACTTAATACGTAATTAACCGAGTTGTCCGGGAGAGGAATTTTAGGGATATCCCAATCCTCTGATTTTATGCCCTTTTTCTTGAGAAAGTCTCTTATTTGAGGGTTCTGCTCCAGGCTTAGATATTCCGCCGGAGATTGAGCAAGCTCATTATACAAACCATCAAAACCTGAATTCAAATCGAGAACAAGATCCTGCTCTTTTAAGGAACTGAGGTAAATGCCGAAGAGTTCCTTCTTGAAATTATTTTTCATCATGACATAATCAGTTGGCATTGTAATGCCATTTCGTCTCATTATGTCATCGAGGCATTGGATTGAAGATTTTTTAACCATGAACGTATATCCTAATTTTTATTTCAATATTGATTTAGTTATTTTTATGGTTCAAATATCTCTCTCTATTATTTAAATAGGTAGGATATGAATCTCTGTTTGAAGCAGAACAAGACCCATTTTAACTAAATAGATTTAACGCCAACTACTTAGATCTTTCCCTAGCATCTTACTTAGTCTCTCATTGTGAGTTTTAAAATGCTCATAAAGTTTTCCCCTAGTTTTTTTATTCATTGGTGGGTATTTGAACGGCACGAGCGTGTTTTCGATTAGCTGGTCTGTAATATGCCGTTGTACAAAGGTTCTAAATTTAAAAGGCATTATATATCTATATATTTTTTTTAATGTCGAATCCGGAGACTTTATCATTCTACTCAACCATATGTATTTGGGCATAGCAGACTCATTATGGACTTTTTCAGTATTTAGATTTCCTTTTTCTGGATTTACGCCTAGCCATGCTAATAATGGATAAATGAAATTTTTATCTTTTTTTATATCATCAAGTAACAATATATATATTTTATCTTTTGGAAAATATTTCAAAAAGTATTTTAGTTGCTCCGCATAGTACCCGTGTTTTAAATATGTAAGATCCAGTGATGGGTAGAACCCATGTATCTTCTTGTTTTCTTCTCGTTCTAACGCTTTCTCAAATGAAACCAACGGTTCCCTACCCATCCTCTTTGCGTACCAAAAAGCAGAATATGCACGATCGATTGGATTTCTAAACATCATTATTATCTTTGCGTCTGGATTGTAGTCATGTATCCTTTTTGGCACATAATCTAGAAAAATTAGTTGGACAGCGGACATGCCGATGATTTTTTGATTTGCAATATCTTGATAAAATGGATTGAGGTATCGAATGCCTTGGTTATAATATGAATCAGTGATGAAATATTCAATTTCCTTCATTTTGGGCAAAAATATTTCTGGGTGTTCGTCCAAATAACGATCAAGTGAGGTTGTTCCTGCTTTCTGCGCACCAACGATAAAAAAATCAATTTTTCGATTCATAACGATATGTATTTATATGCTTTAATTACTTGTTCCCTTGAGAGTTGTTTGTATAACGTGCTGAAATGATAGTAAAACAATAAGAAATGGTTTTGTGGGCTATTATATTATCGGTTACTGGGCTGATTCGTTATAACAAAACGGGATAAAACTGTGATTTTAAATCGTTACAATTAATTTTGTTAAAGACATAATTTTTGATATAGCAAGCCTTGGGTTCGCATATGTCCATATTCCGCAACACCTTTTAGCAGCAAAGAGTGTTAGTATCTGTTGTAATATTACTGCAACCGCAAAGGAGCAGGCAATTCCTACCGCCGCATAATTTTTTCCGATACAATACGCAATTGCCACAGCCATAACAAATGTAAAACTATTGATTTTCATAAGCGTAGCACCATGTCCGGTCATACTTAAGGCGTATCCGCAGGATCCGGTTGCCACGCTGGTTAACTGGGCAATTGTTAGAATAATAAGAACCAAAGCGCCATTTTTGTAATAATTTCCATAAAGAAGGGACATTATGTCCTTTCCCCAAAATAAAAAAAGTAAAAAAACAGGCAAAGCAGCGAGTAATGCCATACCTGATGTTGTCCTGACTGTTTTTTCCAGGTGTTTTTTTTCGGAAAGTATATTTAACCTGGCAATAATGGGGGCAATTACTTCATTAATAACAATGAGTGAAATAGATACAAACTTTACAATTCGTACAGCGGCACCATAGACGGCAACTTCTGTCCCTGAAGAGAAAGACCCCAGAAGCCAGATATCCGCGTGAGCCAAGCTTATGACACTAATGTTGCTGATCCATAAAGGCGAACTCACTTTTAAAATATTCGATATATTTGCGCTCCCTTTTTGAACATTTTTTAATGATTTAAGTTTGTGGGTAAGAATACTGATCCCAGTCAGCAGGCTGATATAGTTAGAAATAATTGAAAATTTGATCGCGGAATGTAATGTTAGTGGTTCGCCTGAAATGTCTTGCTTTACAAGAAAGAGCAGCAAAAGAATAACACTTAGCCCTCCTCCCAGAATAGTTCCGGTAAATAATGTCGCAAACTTAATGTCATGAAAGCCCCGAAAAGTTTCCCCTATGAAGATCTGCAGGCCTAATGAAACAACCCAGAACCCCATCAAATGTGCTTCTGGTATTAAAAGGCTGTTTTGAAACAAAACAGAGATAAGCCACGGTCCCCAAAACCAAAGTGTTGTTCCAACTGTAATAAGAACAACCAGTACGGTAAAAAAAGAGGTTAGAATGATTTTAATAACATTCCCTTCCTTTCTTAGAGCCATTCCTTCTGAAACAAGCCGTAAGGTACCCTGCTCAAGCCCAAAACAGCCAATTGAACTCAAGACAAATATAATGCTAAGGCACAGGAAGTAAGCACCAAGTTCGGGAGGGGGCAGGAGTCGCGCCAGAATGCCAACAATTGCCAGAACGCCAAAACCGCCAATGATCTTTCCCCCCAAAGCCCAAAGCCCGCCAGACAATAGTTTGTTCTTTGTTTTCTCTTTGCTGCGGTTTTCGTTAATAGCCATAGTTGGTCATAATGGTGGTGAGAATATTAGGAGCTATAAGTTCTAGAATCATCATGACAACAAGACCAAAATTTCCTCACGTATCAAACACTTTTTTATACACGCTAATTGTTTCTTTGGCGCAACGCTCCCATGAAAACTTTTGTATTCTTTTATAGCCTCTTTTTATCATCTTATCTCGTAATGCAGTATCAGTAATCAAACTATGAATACCCTTTGAAATGCCATCAACATCAAAAGGATCAAACTTCAGTGCTGCCTCTCCAGCAACTTCAGGCAATGCACCTGCCGTAGAAATAATCACAGGAACACCATGAGCCATTGCCTCCAAAACAGGGAAACCAAATGCATCATACAGAGTAGGGAATAAAAACACATCAGCATTGGCATATATTGCGGAAATGTCATCAACTATACCTGGCATAATGACATCATCAGAAAGTGATAACTCCTGAATCATCTTATTAATTTCTTTAGACGCCGAACCGGCTTTGCCAACTAAAACAAATTTATGGGGAATTTTTTGATTTTTCTTAACCATTTTAAATGCTTTTAGCATTGATGGTATGTTTTTATAAAGAAACTGTGTTCCTATAAAAAGAATATATTTCCCCGGTAGATTAGCTTGTTTTTTGCCTTCTCTGTGCCTGGATAATAAAGGTGCATCAGTATATTTTTTATCTAATGCTAAATGATGCACATTCACTTTTTCTGCTGGAAGATCTAAGGATTGAATGAGATTTTGTCGATCTGTAGAAGAAACGGCTATTATTGCATCCGCCTTCCTTGCTGCCATTTTAAGTCTTTGATTCCAATAAATTTTCTCACCGATTGTTTGTAACTGAGGATGCATGAAAGGGTGAGCCGCATGGATGGTAATAATTTTTTTTGTTTTTATCCTTGCAATTTCTGGTCTTTTTAATGAATGATAAATATCAATTTTATGCTTCTTTACTATTCGGGGAAGTATAACATTATCCCAGAATAACCAATAAATAGGACTTTTCGAACTGGTTACAAGAGCTGTTGACTTGCCAGGAAAAATTTGTTTCTGTCCTTTATTGTAAAGGACGAAATATTCATTATTTGTAGCGTCATGTTTTAAAATGGATTCTACCAGCGAATTCATGTAAGTACTAGGTCCACCAATAGTCGTTACTCGTGCGTCAATTAATATCTTCACATTAGTCCCCAACTTATTTTTTGTCTTTTCAGCGAACCACCCTGTTTTCCCATCATACTGTTTTAGATGTGGACGGTATTATCCGGCCAGCAGATTGGGTGCAACTGAATAGTTACGATCTTTTTTATAATTATCAAACCGAATGTTTCCTGCGATAATTCAACATATATTCCCCTGCAACACTCTGCCAACTGTAATGATTAACAACCTTTGCCCTGTTTTTATCCCC
>CAZZIX010000181.1:0-5677 GCA_964654345.1 uncultured Methylomarinum sp. | reverse complement strand
CTTTGGCATCTTTAAAATATTCTATCAAGGTATCAGATGCAAGTTCATTAAGCTGTTTTGAAGTGACTGAAACACCTAAAAAATCGGATGCAATCTCTGAAAGCTGATGAGCTTCATCTATAATAATAACTGAAGCATCGGGTAAAAGTTCACCAAAACCTGTTTCCCGAAGTGACCAGTCAGCACATAATAAATAATGATTAACTACGATGATGTCTGATTCTTGTGCTTTTTTGCGTGCTTTGACCAAAAAACAATCCGCATAATCAGGGCAATCCTGTCCCAAACAATTATCGACTGTGGATGTAGCTTGTGACCACACAGGATCGCCTTCTGCAACGTCTGAAATCTCAGAGATATCGCCAACGCAGGTACGCTTTGACCATGCTTTAATATGCGCTAAAGCGACAGCATCTTCTTTATTAAAACCAAAACTGGAATTTAATGCATTTTCCAAGCGATAAGTGCATAAATAATTTGCTCTCCCCTTTAATAATGCAGATTTAAAAGACACATTGATGGCCTTACGAACAATGGGTAAATCTTTATTGAACAATTGATCTTGAAGATTTTTTGTTCCCGTAGAGATAATGGTTTTTTTTCGGGAAAAAATCGCTGGCGCCAAATATGCAAAAGTTTTACCTGTCCCTGTGCCTGCTTCAGCGATTAAGTTTTCTTTAACTTCAATCGCCTTTGCAATAGAATTCGCCATTTCAACCTGAGATGATCTTGGCAAATAGCCAGGAATTACTTTTGATAATGAGCCATCTTTACTAAAGAAGGATTCTAAATCAGTCATTGAATCTTATTGTTTTGGATATAAGCTGACGTAGCCTACCATGCAGTAACTTAACGTCAAGCAAAAACGGCGATGCACAAACCAGCTAAAATCATTAAGGAACGCGCGCGGAATAAGTTTGACAACTAGCGCTGGGTTTATGTTCGTATTTAAGGCGCAGCAATAGGCGAATAGCATGCTACGCGATTGTTGCTGCAACGAAGAAGACGGACAAAATACAAAGCCAATTGTTCAAGTTATTCTGTGCACGTTGCTAAATACTATCAGCTTTTAATCTAGCTTCTTTTGCACCGTAATGATTATTTTGCCGTCTTCTTGCCTCACTAATTAATAACCAACTCTGCCTTTTTAAGACTTTATCTCCTGCAGACAGTAATGCAGCTTTTTTGGCTAAATCTTCAGCCAGGCGTGGTTTGGATTGTTTCAGTCTTAAGGCTGCAAGTTTATAGGTTAATCTTGGGTTTCTTGCATCGATTCTTAAAGCCCGTTCAATGGTTGCCACCGCAGATTCAAGGTCCCCTGCTTTACTATTTCTATTAGCCTCAGTCACTAATGCTAATACAGCGGGTGACATTGGTTTTACAATTGATGGAGAATCTGTTTTCAACCTTGAAGTGACTGTATCAACTTGAAGTTCTTTCTTTTTATAAGATGCTCGATCGTTAGTGTTATCTTGTTGTTGTCTCTTAATGGTATCTATAGGCTGGTTTTCATAGGGATTGGTACCGTAAATTGGAGCGGGAGCTTGATATGTAGTACAGCCGTTTAATAAAACAGCCAAAAATGTTAATAAAAATAGGTTTCTATTTCTTGTTAATTGTTTTGATTCTTTAAAACTAGAAAAGCTCAATTTCATCCTCAATTTTTTCATCGACTTGAGCTGCCAAATGGACAGCCTCCTCAATGCTTTTTCCTGCAAGTATTGCATCAAACA
The DNA here is from genome assembly GCA_964654345.1 of uncultured Methylomarinum sp. GTDB lineage: Bacteria > Pseudomonadota > Gammaproteobacteria > Methylococcales > Methylomonadaceae > QPIN01. Next base: position 3,944 of record CAZZIX010000181.1, on the reverse strand, counting down.
TAACTTTTTCCGACTCCATGGTAAATCGGGCACGCATATCAGCCTGAAATTTCTTCCATTCCGAGGGATTATACAATCGTTCTGGCGTTTCAACTAATTCAGAAAGTCCTTTTAGTCCTTCTACAACATGTGAAAGAGATTGTTGTAGGCGATCGTAAAATTGAAAAGCGACTATTGAAGTCTGTATTTTTTCAGTTATTTGTACACAATGAATGAGTGCCGCTTCTTTTTCATCACAAGAGTCTAACGAATTCAACAATTCATCAATTGAGTTCATGTGGCTGACTAATGAGGTGAAAGATTCTGTTAAAGTATTTACAGAAGCATCACCATTTTTCATACTGGTTTCAACTTGTGTCACAGAAACTGTTAATAATTTTACAGTTTCCCTAATCTGACTCCAGTCAAGATCGGGTTGTTTTGAATTTGATCGTGCCATAATCCTCTTTTCCGTTGCACAAGAACAAGTAAAATACAGTTACTTTAATTCTGATGAGAAATTCAGTTATGTCCTGTAAAGAACACTAAAACAATTTCAGTATAGCAAAATATATATTTATTGGCTGGTTAGTAATTATTTGGATGTCTTCAAGCTACATCTATAGCTAACTAAACTTTAGATTCAGCCATGTTACAATACAAGAAAATTCGGGAGTAAACCATGACTATCAAACCATTGCACCTTTTTTCAACCTTTAAATATCTACCACAAATATTAACTCTTGTGTTATTAAGCCTGTTTCTACAAGGCTGTAATAATAGCGATAAAAGCAGTAAAAAAAGTTTTTCAATTCAGCAAAAAACGCAAAAATATACCCAACCAACCACACTTAAGGGAAAGGTTAGCAATGGCAAAGGCATAATCAGTGCAGGCGAAATCAAAGTAACTGACAATAAAGACAAGCTGGTTGCATCTGCTCAACTACAAAAAGGGAGCCATTATTCTGTGACAGTACCTGCCGGCACAGTTTTACCAGTAATTTTAACATTCTATCCAGATGGTAATGATTCCACTGACAAAGATAAGCTTATTTCCGTTGCTATATACACATCTATTAAAAAATATGATATTAACGAGCTAACTACGTTAATAGCTAAACGAGCCAAAAAACTGGGTGGCTACACTCATTCCAACATGGTATTAGCGGCTGATAGTACCGTTGGTGTTCCTGATGCCAATAAAACGACTACAGGCTTTCGTGGAGACCCAACAAAACAATACGGTGGGTGGCATTAGGTTAACTATTTTATAAAGGTTTTTAGAATCTGTTCAAGTTTTTGTGCTTCGCCCACAACTGCCAGTGGCTCGTAACAATAATAAGGAGTGAGGATTTAATAAGTTCAGGAAGTTTGACGTAGGATTTTGGCTTCACAGGAGTACTGATAAAATAGGTGCGAAGCACAAGGATGTGTAAGTGTCGCTGGAAGCAGGATGGATGCTGTGTAAGACCATAGCTGGCTACGTAACAGTTATATTAGTGCTTTTGTGGAGTCAAAAGACAAGTCGAAAACAGGAAGCTATTTAATCCTCGCTCCTAAACAAGATCTTAATCCTTACCCGATAATAATTGTTGTATTCGAGTTAACAGCATATTACCCTCGGCAAAATATTTTTCATTAAATCGTTGTTGATATATTGCTGTATAGCTTTCCATCATGCGGTTAAAATCACTTTTTGAAAATTCATCGTTGTTCATTAAGTCTTGAACTTTTTCACTCGGATTATTAATTTTTTTTTCAAACTGACGTTCAAAACTCCGAGCAATTGCAATATGAAGTTTCTGAATTTTAGCTTCATCACCTTCAGCTAAAATCAATGCAACTACACTGTTAAGATCCCTGGATGACTGCTTATATTTTTTTTCATAAATAGCTTCTAAAGTTAAAATAAATTCTTTTAACTCTTGCCTGGAAAGCAGCTGCTGTTCAAATAATGTATAGACATCAGATAAATAGTTGTTTTTTTCTTCAGTGGCATCTATCGTTACAGAGGGTAACCTGATGTAACTGGCTTTAGTCACCGGCTTTATAGCTACTTTATTATGTTGTGCACAAATTGACCAGCAACGACTAAAAACATGTATATCCTCTTCATTTCTGAATTTATTTTTTATAATGTCTGCCAAAGAAGCAAATCCACAACTGACAGAAGAACTGGGATAGGATAAAACCACTGGAATGTGTTCAGAAATTGCTTTATTTAGACTGTCATCTATCGTTAAATATCCCAAATAATGCACATCTAGTTTTAAAAAACTTTTAACTGCTTTTCGAAATCGTTGAAATATTATTTGACTGCTATGATATCCATCGACTCTATTTATCAAGATAAAAAATGCTTGTTTTTTACCTCTGATCATTAACATCTTTAATAAAGCAAAAGAATCAGTATGTGATTTTGGATCAGAAGTTAACACTATCACACTATATTGCGCTGAGGCAGTAAGGTCCAGAACATTGCTGTCCAAGCCGGTTTCCGCATCAATCAACAAGTAATCATACATGCTCTCCAGCCTATTGAACGCAGATGACAACATCGCAATTTGCATATTATCTAGATTTGTATGCTGTTTAATTGCTGATGCAGCTGGCACTACCGATATGCCGGATGGAAGATTAACGATTATTTCATCAATACTTTTCTGTCCATTTAAAACATGTTCAATTGTATAACCAGGTGAAATACCCATTAAACTATTAATATTCGCAAAACCAGAATCCACATCCAACAAACAAACTCGAGTGTTCTTTGCGACTAAAGATAAGCCTAAATTAGTTGCAATATTGGTTTTACCAACCCCTGCTTTTCCGCTAGAAAATGCAATTACTGTTGCCATTTATATCTTTTTCAGCCAAGTTATAGAAGTAATTAATCAATATCCCTTTGTTAAATTTACTGAAATCTAATGTATGTTGAAATATGATTACTTAAACTATAATACCATTAAATTGTCTAAAATATGGACAGCTTATCAAATCCTCACTCTTCATAAACTTGAGTTTATATTGGGAACCAATTGTATGCGCTTCTAGTCAATTCCAATATCCCTAAGGTAAATGTCTTTTCACATAATTAAACAGCATCATCATTGATGATTAATAAATAATATGACTATTAACAAAAACAGGTCAAACTTTAATTGGGCTGTCATTTCGAACAGAGGGCCGACTTGTATGGACAGATATATTGCTTGTTGCTCAGGTTGTGTTTAGACTCAAGATTCCTCGGCAATCGCTCTCTGCATTGCTCTACCTCCTATATCCATACAGTCGTCCCGCCGGTCAGAATGACATCTTTTGTGAAGTCAACCTACAAACGTCAAAATCGAGAGTAACGAGCGATAGATCTATTGTCATTATAAATAATGATTAACTTATTTTACCTTTTTTACTTACTAATTTTAGGGACTAGGAATATAACTCAGAATATATTATGGAGCATAGGATATCAAAGCCTTCTAGCTATTATTTTTTTGTTTTACATATTTAAATCACTGCAAGTTACCGGGATTAACAAATGAATATAATAAAAGAATTCAATGAACTAACCGATGTTTTAAAACAGCAACGAGATGAAATAGAAGTACAGATTCATCTTGCTGCTTTAGAAGTAAAAGATGAATGGCAAAATTCAGAAAAGAAATGGGGAGAATTTATCGAAACATTGGGTGTAATTACTGATGACACAAAAGAGACAAGTTCTGAGTTAATACAAGCCACTAAAATTATCGGGGATGAACTTAAAGAAACCTATAACCGAATTTCAGAGCGATTAAGAAAATAACAGCCCTATTATTATAATTTTAAATGACTATTAACCTATCGCAGGTTACTCTCGATTTTGAGGTTTATAAGTTAACTTCACAAACGGTGTCATTCCGACCAACGGGACGACTGTATGAATACAGGAGGTAGAGCAATGCAGGGAGCGATTGCCGAGGAAT
>CAZZIX010000180.1:0-5686 GCA_964654345.1 uncultured Methylomarinum sp. | reverse complement strand
TTCTCAATTTCTTCAATAGTCATAGCACCTTCCACCCAGCAGTAATGCATAAAAACACTAAACCGAATAATAAGAAATACCTGTATTTCACGCTCTTTTTTCTCATCTTCCCATGTCATTTTTTCCTCTAAATCAAGATAGAAATAATCATGGATAATTTGAATGCCTGGCTCCGCACCAAAAACAACATCGCCGACTTGATAGCGATCTAATGTATTGTCAAATTTTTTGGTTTGGATTTCTCGCTCAACACCCTCGTGCTGAATAAAGAAACTGTTGAACATACCCATGACACACTCCTGTATTTTACCTTTTCATTCATTTAATATTACTTTGGTTAAAGTAATATTCAACTTTATTATGTTCCATGCTCTCGACAACTTCTATTTAAATAATTGAGAATGACTCCCAATTCTCATTAGTATGACCTCATCATCAATAACAAGGTAGATCACTAAAGTATCACCACCTAAATGAAACTCTCTGCAATCAGAGTATTCGCCATTTAGTGCATGGTCTTTTGACTCTTCTGGCAAAGGTGAGCCTTCTTTTAGACAATTAATAAATTGAATAAACTTTTCAAACTGTCCATCTGTTATCCGCACTTTCTTGAAGTCTTTAATAAATGTTTTATGACGTTTTATTATCATCTATTAAGCTCATCAAGCGAAAAATTACCCACATTTTTACCTTGCCTTGCTTCTTTAATCACATTTTTAGTGGTTTCATTTGGGATCTTAATCTCAAAAGGCATTCCATGATGCAAATTGACCTGGCATAAAAACATGTTAAACGCATCGCCCATGGTAATGCCCAATTCTTTAAAAATTAACTTGGCTTTCTCTTTCGACTCTTTATCTAGTTTAATACTTGTTGTTTCTTTTAAAATAGCAGGCACAATAACACTCCTTAAATAATACTTTAGTATTATATTGTAGTGGATAAAATTAATAGCTTCAAGAGAATGTAGTGTGAAATGCATTACAGCAACTAGAAGGTGCAAGCTATTAAAACCGCAAAGCCAACCGGACTCGTTCAATAAACCCTAATTTCATAGCTTGGTCAAAATTATCCCAAGCATCTTTGCATAAACCATGAATGGAATCATTAGCAAAATCTTCTAAACGATCAGGTAATGATAGCCCCAACCGAGATAAAAGAACTAATGACAAATAATCCCCAAACTCATGATTGATTGCTTCTGGCAATTTGCAAAAATCTTTGGGTGAATGTTGTTGGTTTTTTCCATGTCGTAGCAAGACTTTAATCAAGCGAATGGCATGACGGTCAAATTCATTAATGTCTAACGCCAAAACCTCATCAAATTGAAGTTGAGGTATGGTAAATAACTCATGGTAATCCCAGTTTAATTTATCGCCTACATAATTACGAACCCCTTTAGTCTCAAAATAATGCTGAAAAGAACTAAAAGCCCCTGAAAGTTTCCCATGCGTATAACCATCAAATTGTGGGTTATTGGATAAGGCCCTTAAAAGATGATCTAGCCCATGGGTTAAATGCTTATTTGTTTGTTCTGTAAATAATGAATCAGCATGAAATACACGTTGTAAGGCATGAAGATATTTACCCGTTTCCTTTTGTGGAATAGATTGATGCAACCAATGCATTAAGGGCATTAGCTCTACAAAGTCGTGTAAAAATAGATCAAGCTCTAAATTAATATTTACCGTTTTAATGCTCTCCATTTCGGGCGTTTTAACTTCTTGCCTTTCTGGTACGACACCTCTATAACTTAATTCACTTTTAGCCAGTCTGAGTATATTTTCTATAGACTCATAACGCTCTTTTTCAAACCAGATAGGGGTTATTCCCAACTGTAGAAGATAAGCATTTCTTGTAGCAAGTGCTTCTGGGTCTTCAGGTGCTTGCTCAATAGAGAAATGCTGAGGGATTTGAGCTTCTTCACCCAGTTGTGTTTTTATTTCTCTAAAAACGTGGACAGTTCTATCATTATTTAAACTACAACCAAGAAACAGAAGGCTGCTATTTTTGTAATAATAGGAAAGTAATTTGGGAATGGATCGTTTTATATCTAAATCAACACCATAAGCATCATCATATTGATTTTTGCTTAGAATACAGCGTTCAGGCTTGCGGATGTCACCATGTAATTTAATGATGGTTGTTTTATTGGGGGCAGCTTTTTCAAGTGCATTCGTGCCATTGATAATTTGAACACTATCCTTTTCTCCCGTATCGTAGGCTTGCTCAAGCAAATGGTCATAATTGGTGGTAATCAAGGTATCCTTAAATAATTCTGAAATTCGCCATACGGTATCCGTAATAGAACCCGTGCGTGAGAAAACATCCTTCATTTCTTGAATAAAAACCTCACGCCCCCGCGCTTGTTCTATTTCCTCAAGAACACTTTCATAATCACCTTTGTCGAGCAATGCCTCAATATGCCCCGAATCACTATTTGCCGTAACACCTTGCTCACGTAAATGAGTTTCCCATGTAGGAAAGCCTCCCGACACAGAAACACCCGCACCAATAAAAGGAACGACAGCATCATTTGCCATTAAATCTATTAATTGAATAAGGTGATCTAAATTACGTTGAAACCAATGTTCACTGGCAAATTGTTCGGTGAAATAGTGCTTATTTAATGCCTCATGTCGCCGTTCATTTCTAAATTCAATAAATGTTTGGTCATAGGCTTCTCTGTCACTGGCAAATAACGCCTTGTTAGGTTGAGATAAGCCATCAACCCCTAGTTCAATACGATGGGGTTCTCCTCCATCAGCATCCAGCCATTCATTAAAGTCGCTGAAATATTCATATTGAAAATGCTTGTCATCATCACACCATATTTTTTGTTGAGTTGCTGACATAGTGATTAATTGATAGCCTGCTTAACAATGGCATCGGCTAACTGGGTTTGGGTGGTTTGAGCTTGGTTTAGATTGGCTTTTAGGGAGTCGCATAGGGTTAGGAGTTGGTTTACTTTGGTTACTATGCGGTGTTGTTCAGCTAAGGGAGGAAACGGTATTACAAACTTAGCGATATTACTCATGCTTAAATTTGCACGTGCATTATCCACTTGTTTGTCAAACATGTACGACATACATATATCGCTGTTAAAAAAATGCAAAAGGTATTGGTCGTTTATAAAATCAGAAAATACACGAATTAAGCACACTGCCTGATTGATATTTGCAAGGTCATCAATATTATAAATTGCTGTTCTACCAATTGAAGCCCCAACAATATTCATGAGAAAATCATTTTTCATCAAGATTGATCTAGGCTCAACTTCATTAAACTTTTTTTCAACATATTTTTTTGTTTCAAGTTTCAATTCATAGCTACCAACATTCTCACTTGTAACAAATAAAATTTCTGAAGGGTCGTCTGTATAGTCAACTCCTTGCCACTTTGGAGACGAGCCTTTTGTTATCAATTTACTTAAATGATTTAGCCTAATAAACTCCCAACCGCTTGGCAATCCAAACGGCTTCTCATCCTCCCCAATCTCAGGCAAAGCTTTTTGCTTTTTAATCTTCCCAGCTTCAATTAAACGTGTTTTTTCTTCTGCTATTTTTTCTAACAGCACACTGGCGGGTTCGTCGTTAGGGTTTTGGGGGACGAGTTTTCCCATTATGGCGAGTTGCAGGATAGTTTGTTTTAGTTGGTCGATGCTTTGTTCGGTAGTGAACAGTGTATCGAAGTGTTCGGCGATGAGTTGATTGAAATAATCAGCGGTGCTTTGCTGATTGTTTACCTCGCTTTTAGCTTGGCTTTTTGCTGATTCAACCAAGCCGTTTAGCAGGGTTTCTACCAATGTTTGATGCGTGGTTTGGTTGTCTGTCTGCTGTTGTTCCAGCTGGTCGCAGAGAGTCATCAGTTTATCGACTTTGTCGACTATGCGGTGTTGTTCTGCTAGTGGAGGAACGGGAATAGGAAGAGGAATAATTGATCCAGTATTCAATTCCACTTGCTTTGTAGTTCCTGAAACTAAAGAGTTTTCATGGGTTGGGTTAATCCTTAGCTGTATTCCAGGCGCAGAAATATATGAACATAAAAATAAATTATGAATTTTTAGTGGCCGAATAACAGTTACATGAGAATCAGCTACCAAAATTTTTTCATCAATATCACTTAAAGCAATAATTCGCCCTACGGTTCCGGTTCCAGTTGAATTCCATAATAAGTCTTTCGATTTTAAGAAGCGTTCGGATTGGTAAGACTCTAATGATTTATCATCAACATACCTAGACTTTTCAAGATCAAAACTATTCCATTGAATACATTTTTGAGAGACCACCCTTACTTTTCCTAAGTCTGCATATTTAGGGCCTTTTCCCCGTTGTATATATATTGAAATATCTTGGAGTCTTGCCCATTTCCATGAGCTTGGTAATTTAAAAGGTTTTTCACCGTCAGTAATTTCAGGCAAAGCCTTTTGTTTCTTAGCTTTCCCTTCTTCAATTAACAGTACTTTCTCTTTCGTAATCATTTCCAACAAAACACTAGCAGGCTCATCACTAGCATCTTGCGGAACCAGCTTCCCACGCACCGCTAATTCTAAAATCAGCTCACGCAGCTTTTTAATCCCATAAGACTCATCTTTTTTAGCCCTACCTCGCCCCACCGCTTTTTTCTGTTTTTGCGCGGTTGTCCAAATATCCAGATTATCCGTTATAACGTCCAGCATTTAAGCGTCTCCATTTAATGCTTTTTGCAGAATGTCTTTTAGCTCACTGCGTAAGCTTGTTAGAGTTGCTTGCTGTTGTTGGTACTGTTGCAAAAGTTCTTTTGGGTCGTGGTTTATCTGTTCGCCAACATGCGGATTTTTAATATCCAGATTGTAATTGCTGGCTTTAATAGTATCAATCGACACTTTCCACGCTTGTTCTGTTTCAACTCGGCTGGCAAAGCCGTCTGCTTCATCACCCCACCAGTCAATTTCTGTTTTAAATTCTTTAAACTGCATGGGTTTGGTTTTGTTATAGCTTTTTACCCCTTCTGGATAAGGGTGCTGGTAATACCAGATATTTTCAGTGGCTTTGCCTTTGGTGAAGAACAGTAAATTGGTTTTTATCCCTGTGTAGGGGGCAAATACGCCATTGGGTAGGCGCACAATGGTGTGCAGATTACATTCGCTAAGCAGACTTTCTTTTAAGCGAATTTTCATACCTTCGCCAAACAAAAATCCATCGGGCAATACAACGGCAGCACGCCCCTCTTGTTTAAGCAATTTGATAATCAATGCCATAAACAAATCGGCTGTTTCGCGGGTGCGTAGATTGGCTGGAAAGTTATTTTCTATACCATCTTCTTCCATCCCGCCAAACGGTGGATTGGTGATAATCACCTGTACGCGGTCTTTTTCGCTGTAGTCTTTATAAGGTCGGCTAAGGGTGTTGTTATGGCGAATATTGCTGGGTGTGTCGATGCCGTGCAATATCATATTGGTGACGCAAAGCATATAAGGCAGTGATTTTTTCTCTACACCGTGTAGGGAGTTTTGTAGCTTAATTTCATCCTCTGGATTTTTTACAAAGGCTTTGCGTTTGTGTTCTATCACATTGCTTAAAAAACCGCCTGTTCCGCAGGCTGGATCAAGCACCTTTTCTTCTAGCTGTGGATTGATACGATTGACGATAAATTCGGTAATCGCACGCGGGGTGTAAAATTCCCCTGCATTGCCTGCGCTTTGCAG
>CAZZIX010000179.1:0-5690 GCA_964654345.1 uncultured Methylomarinum sp. | reverse complement strand
TTAGGTTAACGATAGAGCTGTTATCCTATACTACACAGGAGTTGGTGAGCTAATTTCAATATTGTGGCAGAGGAAAAAATGATAAATACTTCAGCATTAATTCATATTTTATCCCCCCATCTTCATTTTAAAATCTATGAAATTATCCTTAGTATGTTAGAATGGTCTGTTACGCCCACTTTTATCAAACATAGGAACGAGGATATTAATAATATCCTATCTTGGCACAGGCTTATTGTTCGTATTCAAGGTATATAAATGGGCTTATAGCAGGCTGCACAACTATTTCTACAAATAAAAGACAAGTCAAGATTCAGTTGTTATTAAATCCTCGCTCTTTAGCTTACCCATACATTCAACAAGGCTTATATTAATGTCCGATAACGATACTCTACTTCCTTCTTTCAATAATTTAGCTTTATCAGAACCAGTTTTAGAAGCTGTTAAAAATGCTGGTTATGAAACACCCTCCCCAATTCAAGCCCAAATTATTCCATTTATGTTAGATGGAAGAGATGTTTTAGGTCAGGCTCAAACAGGAACAGGAAAAACAGCGGCTTTTGCTTTACCCATTTTATCTCGGATAAACATTAAACAAAAAAAACCGCAAGTTCTAGTATTAGCACCAACTCGAGAATTAGCTATTCAAGTTGCAGAAGCCTTTCAGGGATATGCATCTAAACTTAAAGGCTTTCATGTACTTCCCATCTATGGAGGTCAAGAATATAGCACTCAATTACGTCAGCTACGACGAGGAGCCCATGTAATTGTTGGCACGCCCGGCCGGGTGATGGATCATATGCGTAAAGGCACTCTTAAACTCGACCAACTAAGCACTCTAGTTTTAGATGAAGCTGACGAAATGTTACGTATGGGCTTTATTGATGATGTCGAATGGATTCTTGAGCAAATACCAGAAAAAAGACAAATCGCTCTTTTTTCTGCCACCATGCCAACCGTTATTCGTAAAATTGCCCAAAAATATCTGACTAATCCCGAGCAAGTCACTATAAAGGTTAAAACTGCAACAGCAGATAATATTCGTCAACGTTTCTGGATAGTTAGCGGAACACATAAACTAGACGCCTTAACTCGGATTCTGGAAGCCGAAGAGTTTGACGGAATGATTATTTTCGTCCGAACAAAAACTGCAACCATCGAATTAGCTGAAAAATTGGAAGCCAGAGGACATTCTGCTTCAGCTATTAATGGTGATATGTCACAACAGTTACGCGAAAGAGCCATCAATAATTTAAAACAAGGAAAACTGGATATTTTAGTCGCTACTGATGTTGCTGCCAGAGGACTTGATGTTGATCGTATTACTCATGTCGTCAATTACGATATTCCTTATGATACAGAGTCTTATATTCATCGTATTGGTAGAACCGGACGTGCAGGACGATCCGGTGATGCAATTTTATTTGTCTCTCCCAGGGAACGCAGACTTTTAAGCAATATTGAACGAGCAACCAAGAAAAAAGTTGAAGAAATGCAATTACCTTCAACCGATTTTATTAATAATGCGCGTATTTCTCGTTTTAAACAGCGTATTTCCGATACCTTAGCAAGCGAAGAATTAAGCTTCTTTTCCCAACTAGTTGAACAATATCAAACTGAGCATGATGTCCCTGCAGTTGATATAGCTGCCGCACTGGCTAAATTAGCTCAGGGAAGCACGCCATTACTACTTAAAGAGATACCTAAAAGGGCTCGATCAGATAGAAAAGATAAACAACCTCGCGAAAATACACGCGGACGTGGCCGCGATCGTGACCGCAAACCTCATCGTGGAAAAAACCGAAATTCTGAAATAAAAATGGAGTTATACCGAATTGAAGTTGGCAATACACATAATGTAAAACCAGGAAACATTGTCGGTGCTATTGCCAACGAAACGGGGATTGATGGTGAGCACATTGCTCGTATAAAAATTGAAGAAAATTATAGTACTGTTGAGCTGCCTGCCGGAATGCCTAAAGAACTTTTTCAGGAATTAAAAAAAGTAAGGGTTGCTGGACAACAACTTAATATTTCCTCTTTGGATAAAGCTGAAATAAAAAAAACAAAAAGCAAGAAACGGATCAGCTCTACATCTAGGCGAAGTAAAAAAATAGTAAAAGACTAAATAATTTAGGCAACTGGAAATAACCACCCATTTTAGGAAGAAATTTTATTTGTATTCGATCTTATTGTGTAGGGCGCATAAATATCCAAGCAACAAGATCGAATACGGACAAAAAGACATGTAAGATGGATGGGTTATTTGCTTCCAGTTGCCTTACTCTCTTTTCTTCTAAACTTAGCAGATAAAATAATCTCTTGTTCTTAATTATTAGATAAGCATTTCAGTTTGGCTACCCCCTTTATTTTTATAATCCAACATCATTTTCTAGTACCTAGATCACATAATCTATATTTATAACAAACAAATTTAAGCAAGATTATTTATTTGTGAATTAACTCATATTACCCATTGCTAAATCCAGCTATAGTCTTTACAACATCAACAAACATGAGAGTTAATTAATGAATAGTTTAAGTAAAGATATTACTGTAGGAATAATGTTTATCGTAGGCCTTTTTGGGTTTATTAGTGGCAGTTTTATAGTTTCTACTGTTGTCTTCGGTATGGCGGCTGTTTTTAGTAACATGCATTTTAATACAGAGTCAAAAAAAGAGAATTAAGAATATTTTATTCCTAAAAATAACTGATGGAGCGAAGGATTAAACAACCCTCGTCTCTAATCAGTTTACAGTCCATTGATTGATCAACTGCTGCAAACTCTCTTTCTGTAACCGTTGACTATCTACTTTCAAATAAGCAACCTTTTCTTCAAAATGTGGAGTAACTTCTTCTACTCCAACAATATTAAGTAATTTATCCGTAAATTCAGCACTTCCGTCCTCACTAATATTTTCTAGAGACAAAAGCATATTTGCTAAATATTTTGGTGGCTTCATAAATAAAGCAACAAGGCTCCAGGTTCCTGTTGCAATAGCACAAAACAAAAAGACTGCCTCAGCACCGAGCTCTCCGTATAACCAGCCTCCCGAAGCACCTCCTACAAAAGCCCCCATAAATTGGGAGCTAGAGTATGCTCCCATCGCAGTCCCTTTTAAATCACCAGGGGCCGTTTTAGAAATTAATGATGGTAATGTTGCCTCAAGTAAATTGAAACCACAAAAAAACAACCATAAAAACCCTATTAAGCCATACAAATCATCAAAAAACTTAAACAACCCAAGGTTAGCTAGCATTAAAGTAGTTATTGCGCCAAAAAATACTCTTTTCATCTTACGATTTTTCTCAGCAATAATGACGAAAGGCACTATTACAGCCATTGATGTGACTAATACAGGCAAATAAATTTTCCAATGACTTTCTGCGGCTAAGCCAGCATCTCTTATTAATAAAGGTAGAACCACAAAACTTGCTGTTAAACATAAATGCAGAATAAAAATACCATAATCCAGTCTAAGCAAATCTGGGTTTTTTAATACATTAAAAAATTGGCTCGGCACTAACTCCGCATCACGATGGATTATGGATTTTTTAGGGTTTGGAACAACAAAAGCAACAACCAAAATCGCCAATAAAGCTAGTCCTCCCGTCAACCAAAAAATTCCTGAAACACCCACATAGCCAGCAATTATTGGCCCTAAGGTAATAGCCACGCCAAATGATATTCCAATACTTGCACCTATCGTTGCCATCGCTTTGGTTCGGTGAACCTCTTGTGTTAAATCTGCAACCAGAGCCATAATCGCAGCAGCAATAGCCCCTGCCCCTTGAATCGCTCGTCCAAGTAAAATACCGTAAATTGTTGTTGATACAGCAGCAACTACACTGCCTGCTGAAAACAAGATTAAACCAATAATAATTATTTTTTTACGACCAAACCGGTCAGACAGCAAACCAAAAGGAATTTGTAAAATAGCCTGAGTTAACCCATACACACTAATAGCCATGCCAATTAAGAAAGGAGTGGCTCCTTCCATCTGTTCAGCAAATAAAGATAAGACCGGTAAAATCATAAACAAACCCAGCATACGTAAAGCATAAATGCTGGAAAGAGATAATATTGCGCGCTTTTCCAGCGCAGTCATTGGGCTAGAAATATCCTGCAACTGTGTCAAAACCTAACGCTCCTAATTATATTCATACTTCCTTTGCTATTTTGGAACAAAAAGACGTATATTATCAGGTTATTTAATTAGCCGGAATTCTATTCATGGATAAAATCAGTATTCGAGGTGCCAGAACCCATAACCTTAAAAATATAGATCTTGATTTACCTAGAGATTCGTTAATTGTTATTACCGGTCTTTCAGGATCGGGGAAATCATCACTGGCATTTGATACCATTTATGCAGAAGGTCAACGGCGTTATGTTGAATCATTATCAGCTTATGCCAGACAGTTTTTGTCTATGATGGAAAAGCCCGATGTTGATCATATCGAAGGGTTATCTCCAGCAATTTCTATTGAACAGAAATCTACCTCTCATAACCCTCGTTCTACGGTTGGAACTATTACCGAAATTTATGATTATTTAAGACTTTTATACGCTCGTGCCGGAATTCCTGAATGCCCAGATCACCAAACTTCTCTTGAAGCACAAACTGTGGATCAAATGGTTGATCAAGTCTTAGCCCAACCTGAGGGCGAACGCTGGATGTTACTTGCTCCCGTTATTAACGCAAAAAAAGGTGAACATCTTCAACTGCTGGAAGATCTTCGTGCCCAAGGTTTTATTCGTGCCCGTATAGATGGCCACATAGTTGATTTAGACGAACCTCCTACTCTGGATTTAAAAAAAAAACACAGCATTGAAGTTATTGTTGATCGCTTTAAAATTCGTGAAGATATTACTCTACGCCTATCTGAATCGTTTGAAACAGCACTTCGCATTGCTGATGGTATCGCTATTGCTGCCAACATGGATAATAACAATAATTCAATTTTATTCTCTGAACGTTATGCCTGCTCGCAATGCGGTTACAGCATATCAGAACTGGAACCACGAATTTTCTCATTTAATAACCCAAAAGGCGCTTGCTCTGGATGTGATGGCTTGGGTGTAAGACAACACTTTGATCCAACCCTAGTAGTCCATAATTCTGAAATTAGCCTCTCAGGTGGTGCAATAAGAGGTTGGGACAGACGAAATGCTTACTATTATCAAATTATTTGTTCCTTAGCTAAACACTATGGGTTTGATACAGAGGCTCCTTATTCAGAAATTTCAAAAGAAATAAAAGCTATCCTTCTTTATGGTAGTGGCTCAGAAAAAATAAATTTTCAATTTGTTTCTGGTTCAGGTAAAAAGCAGATTAAAAGCCATCCATTTGAAGGCATTATTGTCAATATGGAAAGGCGCTATCATGAAACTGATTCACAAATGGTAAGGGATGAGCTAGCAAAATACCTAACAAAAAAAGCATGTGACCGATGCAATGGTGCTAGATTAAACACAGCAGCCAGACATGTGTTTATCAAAAAAAAACCAATCCAGGATCTTACCAGTCTGCCGGTTAAACAAGCATTAGAGTTTTTCAGTGATTTACATCTTCCTGGTCATCGAGGTGAAATTGCTGAAAAAATTAATAAGGAAATACAGCAACGCTTAGAGTTTTTAGTTAATGTTGGACTAGACTACTTATCACTAGACAGAAGTGCTGACACC
>CAZZIX010000178.1:0-5692 GCA_964654345.1 uncultured Methylomarinum sp. | reverse complement strand
CAATGATTTGTCTAGTTTCAGGGCGTATTCCGCGCCATATATAAAAGGCTTCGGCAGCTTGTTCTACTAGCATACCAAGACCATCAAGACTTTTTTCTGCATCATGAGCGAATCCCCAGTTGACGAATGCTGTAGGTTTGTTTCCGTAAGCTAGATCATAACAACAGCCTTTTTGAGCAAGTATATTATCAGGGAGGGGAGGTAATTCACCTGATAGACTGGCAGATGTTGCGTTTAAAATAAGGTCAAATTGTTCATTTTTGATGTCATCGTAACTGCACCCTTTAATATCCCCTAATTGAGAAAATTCTCTGCTCAGGGTGATTGCTTTATTTACAGTGCGGTTAACAATAACAAGTTGTTTGGGTGATTTTTCCATCAGCGGACTAATAATGCCACGACTAGCACCACCAGCGCCGAGTATTAAAATTCTGCTGTTTAATAAAGAAATAGAATGGTTAATAGTCAAGTCTGCAACTAAACCAAGACCATCAGTATTATCACCCAAAATTGATCCATCTTCTTGTAGTACCAAGGTGTTGACAGCTTTGCTGAATTGGGCGCGTTGAGAAAGACTATCTGCTTGTTGCCAAGCTAGTTCTTTTAAAGGAACAGTGCAGTTTAAGCCTTTTCCACCTTGTTTGAAAAATGACTTAATGGCCTGTTCAAAATGTTCTGCAGGCACATCTTGTGCATCATAAGTTATTTTCTGTTGCGTCTGTTTTGCAAATAATTGATGGATACGGGGCGATTTGCTGTGATTGATAGGATGTCCGAAAACTGCATAATGGTCAGTTGTGGTCATGAATTTTCTCGTTTATCCATCCAGTATTCCCAAAAAAAGGTAGCTACAACTATTATTATTGCGATCAGCGTATCTAGCCATATTATGGGCCCATAAAAAGCTCGAATAACTGATGAAACTCCAAGATATAGTCCTACCAGGCTAAAGCGCCAGCCAATGCGTAAACCATCAAGCATAGTAGCTAATGAAAGTAGTAGTAAGATAACAAGACTGGCAGTAGCAGGAGATAGTTGACCTGATTTTTGTAATAAAAAAGCGCCTACAACGACAAGTAGAGAGGTTGACCAATGTAATGATTGTTCTTTGACAATTTCTGCAAAATCACCATCGTTATGTTTTGATTGTAACCAGGCGATCAGGATAGCAAAAAGTGCAAAAACAAAAACCATGATTAGCCAATAACCATAACCATCATCTGGTGAGTAATCAGTTATAGCAATACCTGCAAGGGACAGGATAAGAAGAAAAATTAAAATACCTTCTTCAACGTGAAATTTTCTTTTTTCGCTAATGGATTGGGCTTCGTGCATGACGGTTCTCGTGTTGTTTTTTATTATTATGAGTATAGTCTAAGATATAGTGTATGTTATTGTTTTTGTAGCCATTGCGCTATTGATTTTGCATAATAGGACAATACTGCATCACTTCCCGCTCTTTTAAAGGAAAGGAGAGATTCCAGAACAACTTGTTTTTCATCAAGCCAGCCGTTGATAGATGCTGCTTTTAACATGGCATATTCACCACTAACTTGATAGGCAAAGGTAGGGGCTGCAAACTGCTCTTTTGCCCGACGAATAATGTCAAGATAAGGCATCCCCGGTTTGATCATAATTATATCCGCACCTTCTTGTAAATCCAGCTCAATTTCTCGTAATGCTTCGTCTGAATTAGCCGGATCCATTTGATAACTGTATTTATCACTCTTTCCTAAGTTTGAAGATGATCCTACTGCATCGCGAAAAGGGCCGTAAAAGCTCGAAGCATATTTAGCTGAATACGCTAAAATCTGAGTGTTAATAAAGTTGTTAGATTCTAAAATAGTTCTTATTGCACCAATTCGGCCATCCATCATATCTGAGGGAGCAACAATATCAACACCAGCTTCAGCATGAGAGAGTGCTTGTTTGCATAAAACTTCAATAGTTTCGTCATTCATCACGTAGCCTTCACTATTAATGAGTCCATCTTGTCCATGCGTAGTAAAAGGATCTAAGGCGACATCAGTAATTATTCCTAGATTTGGAAAAGATTTTTTAAGCGCTTTGACACAACGTTGGGCTAAGCCATCAGGATTATATGCTTCACTTGCATCATCAGATTTTTTGTCAGTTGATGTTACAGGGAATAAGGCAATTGCAGGGATTCCTAATCGCGATAATTGATCTGCTTCTTTCAATATTAAGTCTATTGAAAGTCTTTCAATATCAGGCATAGAAGGAATTTTTTCTCTTTGATTACTTCCTTCAATTACAAACATTGGATAGATAAGATCATTAACGGTTAAGTTGTTTTCTCGCATTAATTGACGAGAAAAATCGTGAGAACGCATTCTTCTCATACGTGTACTTGGGAAAATGATGTTATTATGTCGCATATAATCTACTAGTTATAAGTGGTTTCTTGTAATTAAAAATATCAAGCGTACTTTGTTTTTTGTTAGATTCTGGAAAAAATAACTAATATTTGGTATTTTTATTGTTAAAAATCAACTTATCTTTCGATTTGTTATTTTTATGGTATTTTTCAAGCCTTTATTGTATCAGTGTATTTATAATTTATGATACTTAAAAAAGGAACATAGGATGCTTTAGGAGCGCGCAAAGAATAAGTAAAGCAACTGGCGCGGGTTTTTGTTCGTATTCAAGGCGTTCCAATAGACGCATAGCTGGCTACGCAACTGTTGGAACAACAATGATTACGGGCAAAAAGATTAGAAAAACTTTAGCGATTCTTATGCTTTAGTACAAGGCAGTTGTTTTAGTTATTTCTTGCACGTTCCTTAATTAAAGTGGAGAATTTATGAACACACAACAGATTAAAAAACTTTTTTTATTCACAGCTTTTAGTTTACTATTTGGATTTTTTTCTATTTCCCAAGCAATTTCGGCTGATTTAATGGCTCCTCAGATTCCTATTGATAAGGTTTCTACTGAGATAAAAACCAAATTCCAGGATCCGGCTTTTACCCAGGATTTTAACCAGGCTGTTGATTATGTTAAAAAGGCCATGGATCCTTATGTGGCTTTTAATCGAGTTTCTGCGCTGGTATTAGGAAAGTTATGGAAAAAGGCGACAAAAGATGAGAAATTAAGATTTAAGCAAGAGTTTCATACCTTATTAGTTAGAACATATTCTCGAGCCTTCTTTGAATTTAATGAGTGGTCTGTGCGTTTTTTACCCATTGGAAAATTGAAACAAGGAGCGAAAAAAACGATTGTTAAAACTGAAATTTTACAACCGGGTCTTCAGCCATTAGGTATTAATTATCGAATGGTCTTAACGAAAGGTGGCTGGAAGGTGTATGACATTATAATTGAAGGCATCAGTTTGGTGACTAATTATAGAAAGTCTATTAAAAATGAATATAAAAAGACAGGCTCTCTAAATGCGGTGATAGAAAAATTAGCCAAGAGAAATGTTGCTGCACTGTCTAAAAAAAATAATTCATAACCCTATTCAACTGACTTTCTACTCTTGATTTATGAGTAGAAAGTCTTCTATAAAGACTTTTTATTTTATTCGTTTTATGTCCATTACTAAGGACACTTTGTATGCTTGTCCAGTCGGCACAATAAGCTCTTTTGAATTTGATCAGTCAGTTGTCAATGTCTTTCCAGACATGATTGAACGCTCAGTGCCTGGTTATCAGGCAATTATTTCTGCAATTGGTTTGTTAGCAGGGCGCTATGCTCAGGAACAAAGCATTTGTTATGACCTTGGCTGTTCTTTAGGTGCTGCTACTTTTTCAATGCGTCATCAAATATTGACAAAGGATTGTAAAATTATTGCCGTTGATAATTCAAAAGCGATGATTCGACAACTTAAAACACATTTGGAAGATGACAATGGAAGTATTGATGTCGATGTACAGTGCGCTGATATTCGTGACATAGTCATTAAAAATGCTTCTGTGGTTGTCCTTAACTTTACTTTACAGTTTATTCCAATAGAAGATAGACTGATGTTTTTAAAAAAAATTTATCAAGGAATGTTGCCAGGCGGTGTTTTAATTCTATCAGAAAAACTTAAGTTTACCGATGAGAGACAACAAGAGTTACAAACAGATTTGCATCATGCGTTTAAAAAAACACAGGGCTATAGTGATTTAGAAATTAGTCAGAAACGCTCTGCCTTGGAAAATGTATTGTTAGCAGAAACATTTTTAACACATCAGCGACGGTTAAGCGAGGCTGGTTTTACCAGTACGGAAATTTGGTTTCAGTATTTTAATTTTTCCTCAATGATTGTGCTTAAATGATTAATCATCAGCCTTTGTATCAAGAACTGATTGAGATGAAAGCTGAAAAATGGGTTGATTTAATCAAGCCATGTCTAACAGAATTTTTTGCACAAAAGGCTGTTATAAATTGGCTAGAAATAATAGAGCAGTTACCCAAAGTAAAACACGTCATTAGCGACTTGAATGCAGACGTAATTAAAATTGGTGAAAAGTCTGACTTGGATGAAAAAAAAAGTCATGATTTGATAGAACAATTACAACTATTCCATCCATGGAGAAAAGGGCCCTATGATGTTTTTGGGAATCTAATAGAAACTGAATGGCGCTCTGATTGGAAATGGAATCGTCTTAAAGATTATATCGCCCCATTAAAAAATCGACTCGTATTAGATGTCGGCTGTGGCAGTGGTTATCATTGTTGGCGTATGCTAGGAGCAGGTGCCAAAATGGTGGTTGGTATTGAGCCGTTGTCTCTAAATGTTATTCAATTTCATGTGACTCGACATTTAATCGGGGAATCACCAATTTACGTTTTACCTATTGGGTTGGAACAAATACCTGAAAGAATAAAAGCGTTTGATACCGTTTTTTCAATGGGTGTGTTATATCATCGAAGGTCACCTATTGATCATTTATTAGAGTTGAAAAATTGTTTACAGCCAGGAGGAGAATTGATTCTTGAAACGCTGGTTATTGATGGAAAAAATGGAGAGTTTTTAATGCCAGAAGACCGATATGCAAAAATGCATAATGTCTGGTTTTTACCTAGTTGTAAAGCGCTTATAAGTTGGATGGAGCGTTGTGGTTTTAAAAATTGTCGGCTTATAGATGTAAATATAACCTCAATAGAAGAGCAAAAAACGACAGAATGGATGCGATTTCATTCATTAAAAGATTTTCTTGATCCTGAAAATATAAGCCTTACTTGTGAAGGACTGCCTGCCCCTAAACGCGCTATTATTTTAGCTAATGCACCTTAATTTTTTTGAGCGACACTGTAATGTTAATTAAAGTTAAAGAACAATTGAAATGACTACTCCTCGTGTTGGTTTTATAAGTCTGGGGTGTCCTAAAGCATTGGTAGATAGTGAGCAAATTATTACCAAATTACGCACAGAAGGGTATGAGGTTTCCCCAACCTATCAGGATGCGGATCTTGTTGTAGTTAATACTTGTGGTTTTATTGATGCGGCAGTAGAGGAGTCGTTAGATAGTATTGGTGAGGCGTTAGCCGAAAATGGCAAAGTTATTGTTACTGGCTGTCTTGGGGTAAGAGAGGATGAGATTAGAGGCCGGCATCCGCAAGTATTGAGTATTACGGGCGCGCATGCGGCTGATGAGGTGGTGGCTGCTGTTCATCAGCATTTACCACCTGTGCATAATCCTTTTACAGATTTGGTGCCTCCTCAAGGTATTAAATTAACGCC
>CAZZIX010000177.1:2098-5696 GCA_964654345.1 uncultured Methylomarinum sp. | reverse complement strand
CCAAACTGGACCATAATCACCCGTAATTTCATCGGCAAATAGATCAGATAGTGTATTTTCTCCAGTTGGAGGCACACAATCAAGGCTGAACATAATCCATTTATTATCTGGCAAGGGTGTTTTTAAGCATGGATTTCCTTTCCATCCCATGTCATAAAAAGCTTTTATAGTTAACCAATCTTCATTAACGGGAGTAGCGGCTGGCTCCATCAACTCGTTAGGTGTCAACGCTGTATCCCAATGTGAAACTGAAGACCCTCCCTGGTAAGGGTTTGGTGCATAAATTTGTGGCTTCCCTGAGTTTAAGCCATTCGCCAAAAATACAGATTCATCATTAGCCATTTGACCTGTCCAAACCAACTTGGAGCTATTTTTAGATGATTCTTGTCGTTCACCATCATCCATTGCTGTCCAGTCCTTTCCTGTACTCTGGTCATGGAGAAAGCGCATATAATGGTCATTACTTTTTGTTGGGTTCCCAGCCCTTTGTCCAGCCTCATTAACAAAGGTTAAAAATCCAAGCCCATGGCCAATTTCATGCAAAACAACATCATATAACCCGATAGAACCTGCTGGTCCAGGCACACCAATAACATAAGACCAATTCGTATTTGATAGACAATTATCATTATTATCAATATCACTATTAAAAGTTGCTCCAATATCGGACTCAGAACCACTATCAATATCAATCCCTGCTAAACTATTTGCCAGAGCAGCCGGAAACCAAGTATCAGCAACGGGTGCTGAATCAAAATCACGAAAAATAAACTTAGGCCCGGCAGAACCTAAAACTGCACCACCTGAATTACAAGCTAGAGGACTCATATCAGCGTCAACAATAATCTCTACATCACTATCAAGTTTAGTTCCCCAATAATCAGCCGCTGCTTGAAAAACATTTAACCTTTGCTGGCCAAGGGTAGTACCTGAATTACCAGCTACTGGTGCAACGGAGCTTGTATCGTTAAAGCCCTCACCTGCTGTATCACCATTGTTAATCGTAATTGTAGTTGCAGTAGCATCAGAAATTCCACCAGAAACCCCACCAATCAAAATAGCAGCAGTTACCCCTAAAAGACTAATAATTTTCATTTCTCACCTTCTTGTGACTCAGCACATTTAGATGCAACCAAATCTGGATTACTTTTATGTTCCATCTCCATTTTACCGTTACAGCCAATTTTCGCTACAAGGTGACTTCTGAAACGACCATTCAATTTCATTCCAACCGTTCCATCGGGCAGAGTGATTTCTTCAAGTTCAGGTAGATCAGCATCTGTTGTTAATGAGGGTTGATTATTGTCTAAATCAGCACTATCAGCTGGCTTAGATGTTAACTCTCCAGTATCCGGATCAATATAAGCCATCTGCTTAGGCGAGGTTGACATTCGATTTTGCTTTGTTTCTGATGTTAAACTCTCTCCATTTTGCTGCTGACAACCAGATGCGGTTACCAAACTCACAGCAATAGAGAAATAGAAAAATCTACTTTTCATATTGTTACTCCACGATTATTAATAGTTTTTATTACAATTGTTATGTTATATTCTTAAAACAACAAATTAGCTTTAGATAAACCACTAAAATAAATGATTGATATTCCTTTTATCAAAACTTTTCCTTATTCAAACGTGTAGGATAGATAAAGAAATAATTTATCTAGAAAAATTGTTTCGTTTCTCTCAAAACAATAATTGAGTATCGTAACTATACTTTTATCAGTTGTACATAAATATCTCTCTTTTTTTATAAAGAAAAAACTTAAAGCTTTAATTACTATAACTATAAAAGCCATCAAAGTTTGAAACGAAAGGCATAGGTTGATTCCAAAATTCGGAAATTGCTCAAAACAACTTAAAGCTTTTAGATATCGAAAGATGATAAAAAAACAAAGCTAACAGCCAACTACTTTGTTTGAAAATTATAAAATTAACAGACTCAATCGCAACATTTTTTTTCATCATCTCATCCCCCAAAATATTTATTGTATCGAATTAAAAAGGAACAATAATTTAATAATATTTCCAACACGAAAAACAAGTTCTGTATATCCTTTTGCCACAATATCTTTTATTACCGAAAACATAAACAAACGTCTATTAAATATCTTGGTACAATGTAAAGATTTTCGAAATTTCAAACTCACTCTGGAGATAAAAAGCATGGCAATTAAAGTTGCAATCAATGGTTATGGACGTATTGGACGAAATGTTCTACGCGCATTATATGAATCAAATCGTACTGATGAAATTCAAATCGTTGCAATTAATGACCTTGGTAACGCAGAAACTAATGCTCATCTAACTCAATACGATACAGCTCATGGCAAATTTCCTGGTGAAGTTAGTGTTAAAGATGGAAACTTAATTGTCAACGGCGACACAATCAAGGTTTTAGCAGAAAGAGACCCATCAAAACTTCCGTGGGCTGAACTTGGTGTTGATGTAGTACATGAATGTACTGGTTTTTTTGCTAGCAAAGAAAAAGCGTCTGCTCATATTGCTGCTGGCGCAAAAAAAGTGGTTATCTCTGCTCCAGGCGGTGCAGATGTTGATGCGACTATCGTTTATGGTGTAAACCACAACACATTAAAAGCATCTGATACAGTTATTTCTAATGCATCTTGTACAACGAACTGTTTAGCACCATTAATCCAGCCTTTACTAGATTCTATTGGCGTTGAACAAGGATTAATGACTACAATTCACGCATACACTAACGACCAGGTTTTAACAGACGTTTACCATCCTGATTTATTACGTGCTCGTTCTGCCACTCAGTCTATGATTCCTACAAAAACCGGTGCTGCGGCAGCCGTTGGTTTAGTTCTACCTGCCTTAGTTGGCAAACTAGATGGTTTTGCAATGCGTGTACCCACAATCAACGTCTCTGTTGTTGATTTAACATTCACAGCAAGCCGTGATACATCTGTAGAAGAAATCAATAAAATTTTAACGACTGCTTCAGAAGGTTCGCTGAAAGGTATTTTAAACATAAATACTAAACCTCTTGTTTCTATCGATTTTAACCATGACCCAGCATCATCTACTTATGATAAATCATTAACTAAAGTCGTTAACGGCCGTTTAGTTAAAGTTTTATCTTGGTACGATAACGAATGGGGTTTTTCAAATCGTATGCTTGATACGACAATTGCTTTAATGAATGCTAAATAATAGAACAACATGCTAAGAAGAACCAAAATTCTGGCAACTTTAGGTCCGGCTTCTGACAAGCCGGGCGTATTGGAAGCCTTATTCGAAGCGGGTATTGATGTTGTCCGCATGAATTTCTCTCATGGTGTTGCTCAAGATCATATTGATAGAGCAACTGCTGTTAGAGCATTAAGCAAAAAAACAGGACGTTTAGTCGGCATTCTTTGTGACTTACAAGGCCCAAAAATTCGTATTGCCAAATTTAAAGACACTAAAGTCTGGTTAGATGAAGGGCAAGCATTTTCCTTAGATATTAATCTTGATATTAATGCTGGCGACACCAAAGAAGTTGGGATTACCTATGAACCTTTAGCCCAAGAAGTTAAACCTGGCAGTCGTTTACTACTGGATGATGGCCGCATTGTTTTAGATGTTGTTAA
>CAZZIX010000177.1:0-1998 GCA_964654345.1 uncultured Methylomarinum sp. | reverse complement strand
AATCGTCAATTTTCACGCACTGACGAAGCAATTGCCATGTCAGCCATGTACCTTGCTAACCATGCAGATATTAATGGTCTTGTTACCTTAACAGAATCTGGCTCCACTGCACTATGGATGTCTAGAATGAGTTCTGGCCTACCTATTTATGCATTTAGTAGTCATAAAAAAACGTTAGGTAGAGTTACTATTTATCGAGGTGTTTTCCCCGTATTTTTTACTCACGAATCAATGGATCACGCTAATGTAAACAAAGAGATTCTTGAAAAACTTAAAAAACGTGGTCTTGCAAAACAAGGTGATACCTTTATCATTACTAAAGGTGACTTAACAGGTAATCAGGGCGGAACTAATGCACTTAAAGTGGTTACTTTAGGCAAAGGCTTAACCCCTTAGATATTTTCTGCGCTCAAAAACTATTTTGAGCGCAGATATTTTATGTCCATCTCCCCACAAATATCACCTCCTCCTTTATGAAAACCGCAATAGCTTCTCGATACCCTATTGTCAGCCTTTCCCTCAACCCAGCAATAGACCTGACTTACCAAGTTGACCGTCTAATTCACGACCAAAAATCACGCGCAGTTTCTACTTATTATGATCCTGGTGGAACAGGAATTAATGTCGGAAGAGCACTAGAAAAACTTAATACCAACTCTCACACTTGCTGCATTGTTGCTGGAACAATGGGAAAGTTTCTTGATTCGATGTTAAAACAAGAACTTGAACATATATCCACATTACAAGTAGAAGGAGAAACACGTATAAATACCACCATCCTTCAACATTCACCTCATCGTCAATATGAAATAAATGCTGCTGGACCAACTATTACCCCCCAACAATTAGAACAAATTATTAATCAATTTTTAACAATTTGCGGCCAAGGCATCGGTATTTTAACTGGATCACTTCCCCCTGGTATTTCAGATAAAACTTATCTTCACATCAACACTAAATTAAAAAAGCAAGGTGCTAAAGCCATTATAGACGCACCTCTTATCAACTTAAAAAAAGCGCTTATCAGCAATCCTTTTTTAATAAAACCTAATCTTCATGAGCTAGAATTATTACAAAATAAAACTTTACATAGCATTGAACAAATCGCCACTGAAGCACGTACTATTACCCAACAAGGCACACAATATGTTTGTGTTTCATTGGGTGAAAAAGGGGCTATTTTAACTACACCAGATAACAGCTATTTTTGCAACTCACCACGAATAAAGGTTATTTCAACTGTGGGCGCTGGTGATTCAATGGTTGCAGGACTGGCTCATGCTTTTGCACAGAACAAATCGCCTGGTCAGGCACTAAAACTTGCTGCTACCTGTGGTGCCGGCACAGCAAAACAGAAAGGAACACAGTTATTTAATCTTGAAGAAATTGATAAGCTAATGAAAGAAATTAAAGTTAGAACACTAGACATTTAATGACTTTAAAAACATGCCATTATTTAACAACCCCTACATCGTCTCACGCCCCGACCATTTAACAGTTGTCTGGGCTCAAAATATTATTAACCAGCAAGCATCAAATATCACAGTTAAACAAGTCAAAATTACATCCATTGATATAGGTACAACAACTCGCGTTCGTCTTTTTGTAGATCACAATGGAAATAACGAAATACCCCGGCAATGGTTTATAAAAATACCCTCACTTAAATGGAGAGTGCGTGCAATTACGGCCTTACCCAGATTACTTCAAACCGAAATTAGATTTTATAAGGAAATTGCCCTCATCACCCCCACAATAATCCCTACTGCTTTATTTGCAACAAACCATTTTGCTACGGGATCAACTTTAGTACTCAATGATATAACTGAACACGGCGCTATTCCTGGCCAGCCAAACGATATAATATCAATATCTCAAGCTCTTTTAGTCATAGAACAACTCGCTTTTTTACACACAAAATTTTGGAATAAAACCCATAATAACAAAAAATACCAATGGCTATCCGGCCCTATTAGACAACTTGAAGACCACTTAGGA
>CAZZIX010000176.1:2194-5728 GCA_964654345.1 uncultured Methylomarinum sp. | reverse complement strand
AAATCAGGAGGACCATTCTCATCTTTACGACCACTCCAAGGGTCTTTTTTACCGCCACCGGGCTCATTCCAGGACATCTACACTGCTCCAATTGGATTTAAATAACTACTCTAAAATTTTATAAGTAGTTCAAAACAGGCTATTTAGCCAAACTTGATCATTCTATCGCAAATTACTATTTTCTGATAAATTAAATTAGGCTCTATCCCTAATTATTTTCTTTAGGACACCTCTATAATAATTGAAAAAAAGCAATTCCTTCAGAAGAATTGCTACTTTTAATTAGGTTATCTCTTCCATATTAACTGTTTTAAGTAAGCCCAAATGCTTTTTATCTATTTCTATTAATAAGTCCCAGCCACCTTCATCAGTGCCCTTTTCATCAATTATTTTCGCATAACTAAAAAGATTTGCCCTAACTCCTCCCTGACTGGGTAGTAAAAAACACTTTATTTTTACTTTTGTACTAGAAAGTATCTTAGCTAATGCTTGAAGCAACAAGGTTACCCCTGCATCTGTTAAAGAAGAAACCCAGACTCTTACTGGCTTTCCAGTATCGTCATAATCAATATGAGGCTCAATATTATCTAATAGATCAATTTTATTAAAAACAACCAATTGTTGAATCTCATGCGCATCAATATCTTCTAATACTTGATTAACTTGAAATATAGTTTCGTCTCTGTCTTCGGCATTAGCATCTACAACATGTAATAACAAATCTGCTTCGCTCGCTTCTTGTAACGTAGATTTAAATGCTGCAACTAATTCATGCGGCAAATGACGAATAAACCCAACCGTATCGGCAAGTACAACTTCAGTCCCATTTTCTAATGAACAGTTACGCAACGTAGGGTCTAATGTTGCAAAAAGTTGGTCGGCCACATAAATATCAGCCCCAGTAAGTGAATTAAATAAAGTAGATTTCCCTGCATTGGTATATCCCACCAGTGAAACGGAAGAAATTTCAGATTTTTTTCTTTTACTTCTTCCTTGACCTCTCTGTTTTGCAACTTTCTCTAAACGTCGCTGGATTAGCTTGATTCGGTTGCTCAATAAACGTCTATCTGTTTCAAGCTGCGTTTCACCAGGACCGCGCATACCAATCCCACCCTTTTGGCGCTCTAGGTGAGTCCAGCCTCTGATTAACCGAGTCGATAAATGTCTTAACTGGGCAAGCTCAACTTGTAATTTCCCTTCAAAGGTTTGGGCTCTTAATGCAAAAATATCAAGAATAAGTCCATTTCTATCAACAACTCGCACTTCAAGCGCTTGCTCTAAATTTCTTTCCTGACTTGGCGTTAACGGATGATTAAATAAAACAATATCAGCCTCATGAAAAGCTATTTCAGACTTTATTTCCTCTAGCTTTCCTTTACCTACAAAGTGCTTTGGATCTGGACGCTGCCGACTTCCTGTCACGACATGAACAGAGGTTGCACCCGCAGACTTAGCTAATTCTTTTAATTCATGTAAATCTTCTTGACCTGCTTGAAGTGTTAGATGAACAAGTATCGCTCGCTCACCCGATTGAGGGCGATCAAACACACACAACACCTGTATAGATTTTTTTCATCTAAAGCTTATCTATTTTTTCTTCTACAGGATCATTATCCCTTGGTAACTTAACCGGTTTACCTGGAACAATAGTCGAAATTGCATGTTTATAGACCATTTGACTCACTGTGTTTTTCAACATAATCACATATTGATCAAATGAATCTACTCTGCCTTGAAGTTTAATTCCATTGACTAAGAAAATAGAGACAGGCGTATGCTCTTTTCTTAATGTATTTAGAAAATTATCCTGTAAATTTTGACTTTTTGACATCCTATTTCTCCTTTATTATTATTCCCAAACCACAATAAATTTAATTCAGATATAGTGACAATTCTTTAAAATTCAAGTTCCAGACAAGAATAAAAATAATTCACTAAAACTATAACTCAATGCTTTTTATCACTTTATTAACTAGGCCTGATTCAAAAGATATAAATTTAAAGGCATCTTTTTCTCGACGCAGCCAAGTAAATTGTCTTTTTGCCAACTGCCTGGTTGCTATAATTCCTTTTTCTATCATTGTTTCCAGATCATATTTTCCTTGAAGATAACTCCAAGTCTGGCGATACCCAACGGCTCTAATAGCAGGCAACTGTTCTGTTAAATCACCTCGTTGATATAAAGTTCTTACTTCTTCTATTAGTCCTGAATCGACCATCAATCGAAATCTACGTGCTATCTTTTCATGTAATAATTTTCTATCTTCCGGTGCAACAATTAGTTTAATTTGTTTAAATGGAATTTGATCATCTTGTGCTTCTCGAAAAAACTGGCTAATAGGCTTTCCACTCAATTCATAAACCTCAAGGGCACGTTGAATTCTTTGTGGATCATTCGGGTGAATTCTTTTTGCTGATTCTGGGTCTATTTTTTCAAGCCTTAAATGCAAGGCCTCCTTACCGTACTCTACCATCTCATCATCCAGCTTCTTGCGAATAGCCGGATTTGCATCTGGCAAAGAAGCTAATCCATTGAATAATGTATTAAAATACAACATGGTGCCTCCTGTCAAGATAGGTATTTTCCCCCGCGTTGAAATTTCATCCATTAATTGTAGTGCTGATTTTCTAAAACGCCCAGTAGAATATACTTCAGCAGGGTCAAGAATATCAATTAGGTGATGAGGAATACCTTTTCGTTCTTCCATTGTTGGCTTGGCAGTTCCAATATCCAGACCCTTATAAACTAGCGCAGAATCAACACTGATAATTTCTGCATCCAGATTTTGTGCCAACTGAACGGCTAATTCTGTTTTCCCTGACGCGGTTGGCCCCATAAGGAAAATTGCAGGAGGTAAGGAATCTTTACCCACCTTTATTGCCCACGCAAAAAGAATTTATCTAACTCTGAGGTACTTAGTTCAATCCAGGTTGGCCTACCATGATTACACTGCCCTATCCTTTCGGTTTTTTCCATATCCCTTAATAACGCATTCATTTCATCAATCGTTAATTTACGCTTTGCTCTCACTGCACCATGGCAAGCCATCGTGCCTAAAATTTCATTAGATTTTTCTAATGCACGTTGACTCATGCCATGTGTCACTAAATCAGCTAAAATATCTTTTATTAACACATCCATGTTTTCTCGACCTAACAAGGCCGGTGTTGATCGCAATACTATAGTTTCTGGTCCAGATCGATTTATCTCAAACCCTAATCCTGTAAAAAAATCTTGTTCTTGTTCTACTAAATCTGCCTCAGCACTACTAACTTGTATTTTAAGTGGTAGTAATAAAGGTTGGCTGGGAACGTTTCCAGCATGATATTGTTTTTTTAATCGTTCATAACTCACTCGCTCATGAGCTGCATGTGCATCAACTAAAATAATCCCTTTTTTGGTTTCTGACAAAATAAAGATACTATGTAAGTGAGCTATTGCATACCCTAAAGGGTGTTCTTGTTGGTCAGCATTCTCAATAGATTGAACCAAACTTTGACTAGAATTATTTTCCTGCTTAGGATACAAAGAGG
>CAZZIX010000176.1:0-2094 GCA_964654345.1 uncultured Methylomarinum sp. | reverse complement strand
CCTTCTCTAAACCTCACTTCCAGTTTTGCAGGATGCGCATTCACATCGACTAAAGCGGGATCTAAAGTTAAATACAAAACATAAACCGGATGCCGACCATGAAACAGCACATCTTGATAAGCCTGTTTTACGGCATGTGTTACTAGCCTATCTTTAATCAATCGACCATTAACATAAAAAAACTGCATATCCTGCTGACTACGAGAAAATGTGGGTAACCCTACCCACCCCGTCAATTGCAGACCCGATGCTTCAAAATCAATTTTTATAGAATTTTCAATGAAAGTAGAACCACAAATACTAGCAATTCTTTTTTCTTTATCACTTTCAGATTCTACTGGTTTTAAGTTAATAACCTCTCGTAAATTATGATTTAGAGTAAACCCAATATCAAAACGGCTTAATGCCATTTTCTTAATCAAATTTTCAATATGAGAAAATTCTGTTTTTTCGGTTTTTAAAAACTTACGCCTTGCCGGTGTGTTGTAAAATAAATCCCTTACATCTATCGTTGTACCTGCTGGATGTGGATCAGGTTGAGGATCAAAATCTGTTTCTGACCCATCAGCACTGACTTTCCATGCACACTCATCATCACTGGTTCGGGAAATTAATGTGAGCTTTGCAACAGAGCTAATACTAGGCAAAGCCTCTCCACGAAACCCCATACTAGAAACATGTTCCAAATCCTGTAAACTTGCTATTTTACTGGTTGCATGCCGAGATAAAGCCAGCGGCAAATCATCTTTATAAATACCGCAGCCATTATCACGAATTTTGATAATCCGAATTCCACCTTGCTCTATATCAATGGTAATTTGTGTTGCCCCAGCGTCAAAACAATTTTCAACTAATTCTTTAACTACAGAAGAAGGCCTTTCGACTACTTCACCCGCAGCAATTTGATTAACTAACTGAGTAGGAAGCGATTGAATTCGCATATCTAAATTAAGATGAAGGTAATGCTTTTTGATCTACCAAAGTAGAAACAAATTGACTTGCTTCATTAATAGTCCTTTCCATTACCTCAATTAACTGCGATATATCAATGCTTATTTCAACAAATTCATGCTGCAAAGCCGCAATAGCTTGAGCATTTAAGTTATGCTTTAAAAAAAGCACTTGATCTTTAAAAGCAGATAAAACAGGGTGAATCCGGCTTTCAGCTTTACGCATGGTTTTAATCAGCTGGGAGTATTGTTTCCTAGATGCTTTTAATTGCTGCCGGCTTTTAGAACGTAGAGCGCGGTTGCTGTACTGATTTAACTCATCCTCCCACTCCTTAAATAAGGATTCAGTCACCTCTTCTATAATATTGATTCCACTACTAACATTGTCAGATTTAGCTTTACAAAATTGAAATTGTTTTATCAATAATTTATAGCGCTGCTCAAGTGAGTTTTCTTCCACATTCACAATATTTTTGAATTGCTCCAAAGCATCTTCAAACTGATCTTTTGTGCTTTTAAGTCTATTACACGTCTGATCAACATGGATAACAACCAGATCACGTTTATGATGACCAAGAAATGACTCACGGCTTAGGTAATAAATACTGTCTCGTATTTTTTGAAAAAAAGTAGTCAATTGACTAAGTAAGGAGGTATTCATTCAACCGGTATTTATTGATTAAGATAATGTTAAAGTCAGTGTTTTTAGTAAAACGAGAAAAAGCCTTATCCACCAACCCTTGGTCTTGCATTTGTTGCACAGTCAAATTCTGCTGGATTTCAGCAGACTTTACCACAATTAGTTCTGTTGCATTTAATTGTCCAGCCAGGCAGGCAGCAAGACTGTCAGAAGTAACATCCCAACTTGCTTCAATTTTTGATGCCATCAGTACTTTAACATCTGGCGACCAAATAACAACTAGATGTCTAGCTAATTCTTGATCAATAGAAGGTATTGTCTCTGCTAATACAAAGCTTGGTTTAATTCCGTTAAACAATAGCGCCATTTGTTTCATCGCTAAAATAGCCATCTCATGAGCGACAACCTCATTAAAATTCCATTGTTGCTGGGCAGCTCTAACTTGATCAGCAAACAACCCTCCTCCTGGAACAATCACAATTTTCTCTTTAGCTTTTTCTATAG
>CAZZIX010000175.1:0-5744 GCA_964654345.1 uncultured Methylomarinum sp. | reverse complement strand
TAAAATCCCGACTAAAATACTCAGTTGAAAAACTTTTAAAATTAATAGTTAATATCATAAAGACCTGATAAAAATTAGGTCTATTAAAGTAAGCGTAAAATAGATATTTCAGTTTAAAAAAACAAATAAATTACTGATAATCAACGATCACTCAAATTATTGATAAAGTAGCTTAATCATATCTAAAAATGATGTATTAAACTTCCAATAAATAATTTTCAAATCTAATTATCACTAATTTTTCATAAATATCTACAAAATACGCTTTTCTACAAGGAGCAATAGTGGACAATTATAAAACAACTTTTACGGTTAAACGCCTTTGGCTAATCCTGTCCGTCAGCATGATTATCTCATTTTCTATCTTGCTCTACTATGGTGGACAAATTTATCAAAAAGTTCCACCCATTCCTGAAGCAGTTAAAACATCAGATGGAAATATCCTTTTTACACGTGCTGATATAGAACGCGGTCAAAATATTTGGCAGTCCATTGGAGGCATGCAGCAAGGCTCAATTTGGGGACATGGGAGCTATCTTGCTCCCGACTGGAGTGCTGATTGGCTACATCGCGAAGCTTTGGAACTGCTTTCGCTCATAACTAAAAATGCAATAACTGGAATAGCTGCAACTGATCAACAGCAGCAAGAAATGCATAAAGTAACATTACGCTATGAAATACGAGAGAATACTTACAATGCCAACTCGGGTATCGTTACTGTCAGTGCAAATCGAGCAACAGCAATTAATACTGTAAGTCAGCATTTTATTAATTTGTTTATAGCTAAAAATGAACACTATCTAAATCTGCGAAAAGATTATGCTTTTCCATTAAATTCAGTCTTAAACGAAGAAGATGCACGTCAACTTTCTGGGTTCTTTTTTTGGACGGCTTGGGCGACTGTTACCAATCGGCCCGGTGATGATATAAGCTATACCAGCAATTGGCCTCATGACCCCTTAGTTGGAAACACACCATCAGCTAGTCTTTTGATGTGGAGTATATTCTCCTTCGTTCTATTACTTGCAGGCATCGGTGGGATCGTTTGGTATTATGCCCGTCAATTTGATGTATGGCGTGCTGATTTAGAACCAGAAAATGGCTATGCTAAAGAAGATTTTTTTACTAAAGAATTGCTGACGCCTTCAATGAAGGCAACCGCTAAATATTTTTGGGTGGTCACTGCTCTTTTTCTTGTACAAATTTTGCTTGGTATTATAACTGCGCACTATGCTATAGAAGGCCAAGGACTCTATGGCTTACCCATTGTTGATTATCTCCCTTATGTAGTCACGAGAACATGGCACACGCAGCTTGCCGTATTATGGATAGTAGCAGCATGGCTGGCCTCTGGCCTTTATTTTGCCCCATTACTTTCTGGGCATGAACCTAAATACCAACGGTTTGGAGTGAATTTTTTATTTTTTAGTCTATTAATCATAGTGATTGGGTCATTTGCTGGTGAATGGCTAGGAGTACACAGGTTTTTTGAGAATCTAGCGCTGAATTTTTGGTTTGGACATCAGGGCTATGAATACATTGACTTGGGCCGATTTTGGCAAATTTATCTTTTCATAGGTTTATTACTCTGGGTGGTTCTAGTTTTACGAGCACTCTGGCCTGCATTAAAAGATAAAGCATCAGAATCTCTGGTTTTCTTGGTCATAATAGCCACCGTCTCTATTGGACTCCTCTATGGAGCTGGATTAATGTGGGGGCAACATACACACATTAGTGTTATGGAGTACTGGCGATGGTGGGTTGTTCATCTGTGGGTTGAAGGTATTTTTGAGGTTTTTGCCACTGCAATTATCTCCACTTTATTTGTCCGCATGGGCTTGTTAAGAATATCAGTTGCCACCACAATGATTTTATTTGCCACTATTGTTTTCTTAAGTGGCGGTGTATTAGGTACTTTTCATCATTTGTATTGGAGCGGTACACCCATTTCTATTTTAGCAATAGGAGCAAGCTTTTCAGCACTTGAAGTAGTCCCTCTCATGGTTGTTGGTTTTGAGGCCTACAACCACTCAAAAATAGAACATCAACATGAATGGGAACAAAACTATCATTGGCCCTTTATGTTTTTCAGTGCAGTTTTAATTTGGAACATGGTCGGTGCCGGTCTATTTGGATTTTTACTCAACCCTCCTATTGCTCTTTATTATATGCAGGGTCTTAACACCACAGCAAATCACGGACATGCCGCATTATTTGGTGTCTATGGCATGTTAGGTTTAGGGTTAATGCTTTTTTGTATGCGAGGTTTAACTGATGTTAATCAATGGAATCAAAAACTGCTTAAAATTTCATTCTGGAGTTTAAATATCGGTTTGGCAATGATGACCTTTCTGTCACTTCTGCCGCAGGGTCTTTGGCAAACATACGCCAGCATAAAACATTATTATGCATTTGCACGTTCTTCCGAATTTATTCATAGTTCTGTGATGGAAGGATTAGTTTGGGCACGTGTTCCAGGTGATATAGTTTTTGCCATAGGCGTTTTTGCCTTTGCAATGTTTGTTTATCAAGCATTTAGACCTAGCCACACAGTACCAGAATAGGTAAAAAATCGCCTAATTTAAGGGTACCTCTATTAATTGATGACAATAGCTTGCTTTAACGTGCGAGCTTTGCCTTGACATTGAATTTTTAGTTCTTAATTTCTCATCCACAATTAATAGACGTACCCTGTAAAAAACTCAACAAAAACAAAGTTAAAACAAATAATCAACACTAGCTCTCTGTTTATTTAAAACTTTGGTGTATAATGGAAGGTTTTTCGAGGTATAAATCAATTTTTTATATCTTTAAAAACAAAAACAAGCGCTTTATTTATCCCTTAAAAGCTGGTTATTTCTCGCCTATAAGGTATAGAGACCCTTAACTTTTACTAGAAATATAAACCTTAAAAAGAGGTTACTAGTTTTTTTATTTCCATTTTTAGAGTACAAACATGACAGATCTATCTCTATATAGAAACATTGGCATCTTTGCCCACGTTGATGCTGGTAAAACAACAACAACTGAGCGAATTTTAAAGCTAACCGGTAAAATCCATAAATTAGGCGAAGTACATGATGGTGCTGCGACTACCGATTTTATGGAGCAGGAACAAGAACGTGGAATTACCATTCAATCTGCAGCAACATCTTGTTTTTGGGATGATCACCGCTTTAACATCATTGACACACCAGGACACGTTGATTTTACAATCGAAGTTTATCGTTCTTTAAAAGTTCTTGATGGTGGTATTGGTGTTTTCTGCGGTTCTGGAGGTGTTGAGCCACAATCAGAAACCAACTGGCGTTATGCAAATGACTCTGAAGTTGCACGTATTATTCTGGTTAACAAACTAGATCGCCTAGGTGCTGATTTCTACAGAGTTGTAAAACAAATAGAAGATGTATTAGGAGCTAATCCTCTGGTCATGGTGCTACCCATCGGAACAGAAGATGACTTTGTAGGTATTGTTGATCTATTAACCCGTAAAGCATGGGTCTGGGATAGCACAGGTGATCCAACTAACTATGAAATTCAAGATGTTCCTGCAGACATGACTGATGTTGTAGAAGAATGGCGTGAAAAATTAATTGAAACAGCCGTAGAACAAGATGATGATGCAATGGAAAAATACTTAGATGGCGAAGAGCCTTCTATAGAAACCATAAAAGCTTGCATCCGCAAAGGCACAATTAATCTATCTTTCTTCCCTACCTACTGTGGTTCTGCTTTCAAAAACAAAGGCATTCAACCAGTATTAAATGCTGTTGTTGACTATCTTCCTTGTCCAACAGATGTTAAACCTCAACCAGAAGTTGATTTAGATGGTAATGAAACAGGTGAATTTGCGATTGTTGATATAGACAAACCTCTTCGAGCCTTAGCTTTTAAGATCATGGATGACAAATATGGTGCTTTAACCTTTATTCGTATTTATTCAGGTAAAATTGATAAAGGCATGAGTGTACTCAATACATTTACTGGAAAAACAGAACGTATTGGGCGTCTTGTTGAAATGCATGCTGATGAGCGAATTGAGCTAGACTCAGCTCAAGCAGGCGATATTATTGCAGTTGTAGGTATGAAAAATGTTCAAACAGGACATACTTTATCAGACCCTAAAAATGTCGCAACACTTGAGCCAATGGTTTTCCCCGATCCGGTTATTTCAATCGCAGTTGCTCCAAAAGATAAAGCTGGCTCAGAAAAACTAGGCATCGCGATCGGCAAAATGATCGCTGAAGATCCATCTTTCCGCGTTGAGACTGACGAGGACAGTGGTGAAACTATTTTAAGAGGGATGGGCGAACTTCACTTAGACATTAAAATTGACATTCTTAAAAGAACTCATGGTATTGATGTTGAAGTAGGTAAACCACAAGTAGCCTATCGTGAAACTATTACTCAAAGCATTGAAGATAGTTACACACATAAAAAACAATCAGGGGGTTCTGGCCAATACGGTAAAATTGACTACCTTATTGAACCAGGTGAACCAGGCTCAGGCTTTATCTTTGAATCAAAAGTAACTGGGGGTAACGTTCCAAGAGAATTTTGGCCAGCCGTAGAAAAAGGATTTGCTAAAAGTATTGACAACGGCGTTCTTGCTGGCTTCCCATGTCTTGACTTTAAAGTTACATTATTAGACGGTGCTTTCCACGCAGTAGATTCATCGGCAGTTGCATTTGAAATTGCAGCTAAGGCAGCATATCGCCAATCTATTCCTAAAGCTGGACCTCAATTAATTGAACCTATCATGAATGTTGATGTATATACACCTGAAGATCATGTAGGAGATGTTATTGGCGATCTTAACCGTCGCCGCGGCATGATTAAATCACAGGAAGCGGGCGTTACTGGAGTTCGGATTAAAGCAGATGTTGCTTTGAGTGAAATGTTTGGTTATATTGGCGACCTTCGCACCATGACTTCAGGTCGAGGCCAGTTTTCTATGGAATTCTCACATTACTTACCATGCCCTAAAAACGTGGCCGAAGAAGTAATCAAAGAAGTTAAAGAACGCGAAAAGAATAAATAATATTTTCTATAAAGCCCCTCCTAAATTCAGCTTAAGAGGGGCTTTTTTATGCTTATCAAAAATCAAAAACAAAAAAACCGTTATATCAATACTACATATAACGGTTTTTTAACTTTAAAATAAAGTAAATTTAAGCAGCAAAGTTTGCTGTTGCGAACTCCCAGCTCACTAATGCCCAAAATGCTTCTAAATATTTAGGTCTAGCATTACGGTAATCAATGTAATAAGCATGTTCCCATACATCACATGTTAATAAAGGAGTCTGTCCTGATGTCAAAGGACATCCTGCATTACTAGTACTTACCAATTCCAGACTACCATCAGCATTTTTAACCAACCATCCCCAACCAGATCCAAATGTAGTTACTGCACATTTTGTAAATTCAGCTTTAAATTCATCAAATGATCCAAAAGTAGAATTAATAGCATCTGCCAATGCACCACTAGGCGCACCACCACCCTTAGGTGATAAGCTATTCCAATAAAAAGTATGGTTCCAAATTTGAGCAGCATTATTAAACATTCCGCCCTCTGAACGAGCTATGATAGCCTCAAGCTCTGCATCTTCAAACGAAGTGCCTGAAATCAAGTTGTTCAGATTAGTTACATAGGTTTGATGATGTTTACCATAATGAAATTCAAGCGTTTCTTCTGAAATATGAGGTGCAAGCGCATCTTTTGCATAAGGCAAAGCAGGTAATTC
>CAZZIX010000174.1:0-5766 GCA_964654345.1 uncultured Methylomarinum sp. | reverse complement strand
GCCCGGTCAATAATAGTAGCCATATCATCTAGTGGAATATCTATGTGACTAATTTCTGTATCACTAAAGGTGAGATCCATTTTACTGTAACTATCAGCTAATCGTATGATTGAAGCAATCTTGTGAAATGCGTCAGTAGTATCAGGAAAGACATGTAACTGTATGCTTTTTGTGATAATATCGGGTAGTTTCCAAAGCTTGGTTAATGCAGCTCCGGTTTGATAATGGTCAAATCCAATAATAATTTCTTCAAAATTTATTTCATCTAGATCAGTTGGATTTTCTTGGGCGTGTAATAATAAATTAACTTCAGTTGCTAGTTCTGGAATGCGACGAAAAAATATTAATTGACCAATGTTATGGAGTATTCCACAGATAAAGATAGATTCTGAAAACTCTTTTCCTAGCAATTTATCTATTCCTTTTGCTATTAAAGCACAGCGGAGGCTTTTTGCCCAAAAATCATGCATAGAAATTAAGTCACTAGGTAAATCAGAGAAGCTGTCTACTACGACAGTACTTAAGACAATACTCTGAAGTTCCTTGGTTCCAATAAGATTAATTGCCTTGTCAATAGAAGAAATTTTTGAAGGGAAGCCAAAAAATGCACTGTTGACTATTTTTAGCAACTTTATTGATAGTGCTGGATCGTTTTGGATGATATATGCTGCATCAACTAATGATTTAGTTGGATCATCAATAGTTTCTTGTAATTTAAAATAAATATTAGGCGTAGAGGCGAGCGCTGAGTCACCGTTTAACAGATCAGATATTGCAAGATTATGTTGTAAATTAATTGACATATCACAAGAAATTGAAAAAAGGTTATAGTTAGTAGCGTTAACACAGTGCTCAGGGTAGAATAGAGGATTAAGTTTTGAATTTTAATTCTATAAAACCAATGATGCTCTGAATATTTAAAAACTTAGCAATTAGCTTTAACTTTAGTTGGTATTGTAATTAACTTCAAGGTTGACTCTTAATTGTTGGATTTTTGGGTAAAAATTGAGTTGATAAAAGCTTGGTATCAAGATGGAAATAAGTGAAAATCTAAAAAACAAAGTAATTATTGTTGCGGATGCTAACCCTAAATTAGTTGTCGATATTGTTGCTTCTCTTAAAAAAGATGGTTATTTTAATATTAAAATAGCTAAGGATGGCAAGAAAGTTTATGGCCACTTAAAGCCTTACTATGAAGAGCCCGAAAAAATTGGTTTGATTATCATTGGTAAAAACTTACCTTTATGCAACGTGAATGAGATGTGCATAACAATGTCTAATTTTGAGGGGGGCATTCTTGTTCCTTTTATTATTTTACAATCAGATAAAAACAATATTGAAACTTCCGG
Organism: uncultured Methylomarinum sp.; assembly: GCA_964654345.1. Classification (GTDB taxonomy): domain Bacteria; phylum Pseudomonadota; class Gammaproteobacteria; order Methylococcales; family Methylomonadaceae; genus QPIN01. Next base: position 4,417 of record CAZZIX010000174.1, on the reverse strand, counting down.
TCTAGGAAATAATAATTCTTATACTAAAGGGATCATTCATTCCATAAAGTGTCCCATTGATTTTCCAGAGTTTTTGCTTGTTGTTGGCTTTCAGTTGCTTATGAATTATGAGCGATTTCTTCGTTATAAACAGGAAGACCGATTAATTAATGAATTGGCAGAAAGAAAGGTTGTAGATGCAAGGTTAAAATATCTGGTTGTTCATGATGAGTTAACAAGTTTATTAAATCGTCAAAATTTTGAAAGACGATTACGTTTAGTTTTAAAGAGAAATAATAGACTCCATCAAAATGGAGGGTTGTTATTTATAGATGTTGATTTATTTAGTTTAATTAATGAACTTGAAGGGTTTGATGTTGGTGACAGATTGTTGGTTGAAATTGTTGCAATCATTAATAAATTGACAAACCAGGGAGATTTATTTTCCCGTATTGGTTCTGATGAATTTTGTCTTTTTCTTGATAATAGGTCGGCTGCGGAAATCATTCGATTTGCAGAGAAAATTAGAAAAGATATTTATGAAGCAAGGCTTTTTATTGGCGATGCTTGTTATTGTACGTCTGTATCTATTGGAATATCAGGACAAAACACAAGAAAAGCAGTTTACCACCCTGGTGAAATGATTTCCCGGGCAAGACAGGCCTGTATTATTGCTAAGGAAAGTGGTCGTAATATGATAAAGGAATACAACGAAGAACATGCCCGAGTACAAGAAAGAGATAGAGATATATATTGGGTTCCTTTAATTAGGAATGCACTTGTAGAGGGCAAGCTATTTCTTGTCTATCAGCCTATTGTAAATTTGGTAAGCGGAGATATTTCTCATTATGAAGCGCTCATTAGAATGAGAGGGCTTGATAATGAAATTATTTCTCCTATAGATTTTATTCCAGTTGCGGAACGAATTGGGTTGATCCACAGAATTGATCTTTGGGTGATAGAGCAGGCTATTGATTTTCTTGCTGCACTGCCTCCCAAACTGTCAAAAATTTCATTAGCGATTAATCTTTCTAGTGTCGCATTTCAAGATAGTTCTTTATTACCAACAATAAAAGAAAAACTTGAACTTAGTTGGGTCGATGCGGATCGTATTACTTTTGAAATTACTGAAACGGTAGCCGTTGACAAGGTAGAACAAACACGAGAATTAATTACAAAAATTCGAGCATTAGGTTGTAAATTTGCATTAGATGATTTTGGTGCCGGTTTTTGTTCTTTTAATTACCTTAAATCCTTTCCCGTTGATTATATTAAAATCGATGGCCAGTTTATTCGAAATTTAGTCAATGATGATACAGATCAGGTGTTAGTTAAATCTATGGTTGAAGTTGCTAAAAAACTAGGAAAGAAAACAATTGCAGAATATGTAGAAACACCAGATGCTATTCGTAAACTAAGAGAAATTGGAATTGATTTTGGGCAAGGTTATCTTTTTGGAAAACCTCAAATGAAATTACTATCCAAGACAAAAATATCGCTTACTGATTTAATTAAACGTGAAGTTAAAACTAAAAAGGACTATCCAAAAATTGATACTGATAAGAAGACTTTTATACGATAATATCTTTTTATGATTTTTTTATTAATGAATGCTTATGCCTAAAACAAAGGGTAAAAGTAGTAGAAAGAAGAAAGCAAGTAAACAACCTTTTTATTGGTTTAAAAAGAGTATTTTAATTTTTATTTTAATATTTGGGTTTGTTTTTCTTTCTTATATGAGTTACTTAGATTATACGGTACGTAAAACATTTAAAGGAAAGCCGTGGTCAATTCCGGCTAAAGTCTATGCTACTCCTGTTGAGATTTATAGTGGCTATAAAATAAAAATTAGTCAGTTTGAAGACCTATTACAGCAATTAAATTATAGACAGGATTATCAACTTTCATCTGAAGGAAGTTATTACAAAAAAGGACAACAAATTAGTGTAAAAACTCGGAGGTTTACATTCTGGGATAAAAAACAAGAAAGTAAAATATTAAGAATTAAGTTTTCCCGAACTGATATTTCTAATCTACTGAGTCTAAGTACTTCAAGAGAAATACCTATTGTAAGAATGGATCCCGTGCAAATAGGTAGTTTTTATCCCACTAGAAAAGAAGATCGTATTTTAATAACCCTAGAAAACGCGCCTGATTCTTTAATCCAAGGTTTACTTGCAACTGAAGATCACGATTTTTATCATCATATTGGTATATCGTTTAAGGCAATAGCTAGAGCAATATGGATAAATGTTCGAGCTGGGTATGTCGTACAGGGTGGAAGTACGATTACTCAGCAATTGATCAAAAACTTTTATCTTTCTCCTACAAAAAGTTTATGGCGTAAATTGAACGAAGCATTTATGGCTATAATTTTAGAATTTAATTATGAGAAAGATGAGATATTACAAGCTTATTTAAATGAAATTTATTTAGGTCAAGATGGTGCTAGTTCAGTTCATGGTTTTGGATTAGCTAGTCAGTTTTATTTCGGCCGACCGTTAAAAAACCTACCTTTACATCAAGTTGCAGCATTAGTTGCTCTGGTGCGAGGCCCCTCTTATTATGATCTTAGAAGACATCCAAATCGGGCAATTAAGCGTCGAAATTTAGTTCTAGACGAAATGCATGGACAAGGATTTATCACTAAAAAACAGGCGCTGACAGCAAAACGAAATAAACTGGATGTCGTATTGCGTCCTCATCGCTCAACCAATCGCTATCCAGGTTTTTTGGATTTAGTTAGACGGCAATTAAAACAAGAGTATAGAGAAGAAGATTTAACAACGGAAGGCTTAAGAATATTTACCACTCTCGATAATCAAGTTCAAAATGTTCTTGAGAAAACAATTGAGCAGAAATTAAATCAGTTAGAAAAAAAACCTAAAAGTGAAAAGTTAGAAACAGCTGTTATTGTCACAAGAAGAGAGGGTGGCGAAATTGTGGCTTTAGCAGGCGGCCGTGATCCAAGAGGAGTTGGTTTTAATAGGGCTTTAGACGCTGTTAGACCTATAGGTTCATTAATAAAACCAGTGGTTTATTTAACAGCACTGGAATACCCTAGTAAATATACTATTACAACAAAAGTAAATGATACCAGGATTAGAATTAAGGATAAAAAAGGGCAGATTTGGAAACCTAGAAACTATGGTAAGAGGGAGCATGGTATTGTCGAATTTCATACTGCGCTCGCACAATCCTATAACTTAGCAACTGTACATATAGGAATGGATGTAGGGCTTGCCAGAATAGCTAAAACGCTTAGAAGCTTAGGTGTCGGAAGATCTGTAAATTTATATCCTTCATTATTATTGGGTGCTTCGCCTTTAACTCCTTTAGAAGTTACGCAAATGTATCAAACATTGGCAGGTGATGGGTTTTCAACACCTTTACGTTCTATTCGTGCAGTCATTGCAGCAGATGGAGAAAGGTTACAAAGTTATCCATATACTGTTCGTCAAGTAGTTGATCCTGCAGCAACTTTTATTACAAACACGATATTACAGGAAGTTATGACTAAGGGAACAGGGCGATCAGCTTATCGGTATATATCTAATGAGTTTGGTTTGGTTGGTAAAACAGGAACAACAAATGAATTAAGGGATAGCTGGTTTGCAGGATATAGTGGAGATTATCTTTCTGTAGCCTGGATTGGGCGCGATGATAACAAACCTTCTGGGTTAACTGGGGCGAGTGGAGCATTACAAATTTGGACAGATTTGATGAAACAAATCTCTACACAACCAGTCTATTTAATACCTCCTGATAATATAGGGATGCATTGGGTTGACCCTGCTAATGGTCTGCTTGCAAATGAAGAGTGTGCTGGGGCTTCTTTATTTCCATATATTAAGGGTTCGGAGCCTGAGTTGAGTTCACCATGTCTTGACTCGCCTGTTAATCGAACAAAAACGTGGATTAATGATTTTTTTGAGAATAATTTTTAGTCGCTATGTTAAATAAGTTAAGCAGTTTATTGTATTTTCTTTTTTTTGTGTTATTTATCAATGGAGCAAAAGCTGAACTTGCTCCTGTTAAACAATTAAAATCAATTTTATCAAGCACAAAAACACTAACTGCGGATTTTAGGCAGGTTAGCTTAAATCGAAAAGGACAGCCTATACATACAAGTCATGGTGTTTTTTATCTTAGTAGGCCTGGGAAGTTTCGTTGGGATTATAAAAAACCTTTTATTCAGGAAATTGTATCAGACTCAAGTAAAGTCTGGTTTTATGATGCAGATTTAGAACAGGTTACGATTAAAAAACTAGATGACTCATTGGGTTCAACTCCTGCTCTATTGTTGAGTGGAGATATTGCGTTAGAGAAAAATTTTAGTATTGAAAAACAAGGAATTGATGAAGGTTTACAATGGATAAAATTATCTCCAAAAAAAAAGGAAAGTGAGTTTAATTATATTCTTATCGGTTTAAATGAT
>CAZZIX010000173.1:0-5815 GCA_964654345.1 uncultured Methylomarinum sp. | reverse complement strand
CTACACTAAAATTATAAACCTGCAACGGTGTCTCAACTTTTTTATTATCAAGTATCAACACATCACCGTCAAGCGAGGCGATCACGTCATTAACGGTGATTTCACTGACTTTTGTCCAGCCTTCGCCTTGCAGCCATAAGGGATGTTCTTCGGTGACTTTGATGGTTTCAAATTCGGTGGTCAGTAAATAATAACCAGGCGCGGTACGGCCAAATGTTTTTGTTACTTTTTGATATCGATCTTTATGATTGTTTTTATTTCTGGAATAAACGGCTTGACCTACTTGTATATCATCAATAACAACTTGGCCTTTATTCGTCCAGATAGTTGTGCCAGCGGCAAAACTTGCAAATCCGCATTCTATCTCATCAATATATTTTGTCAGTTTTTTTGATTTGGTGATTTTAGCTACTTTGGTAAGCACCTTCAACGCCATTGCTGGGCTGGCATATTGGCCTATGACTTTACCAACGTCTTTTGGCCCACACTCAAGGACTCTTTCCACATCATCCCCCAGCCCTTTAACAATAGCTTCTATCGTGCCTTTTGGGTCATCTATAAAGGCTTTGGCTACATCATATAGTACGGATGGGTCTTTCAGTAAGTCCCAAAGTCCTTTAAGTTGATCGCCTATTCCACTCGCTACTCCTTCAAAAAAATCGTAAATTACATTGGCTGCGGCTTTGATTTCATCGGTAAACTTTTGGAATCCACAATACCAGCGCCCGTTACATTCTCTGCTTTGATATTTGTCATCCGTCCAGTGGCTTTCACATTTAACCGGATCTGTGGGTGATGTTGTGGGTTCGGTTGTGGGGTTGTTCGTTGGAGTGGTGGTCGGTGTCGTTGTGGGAGTGGTTGGTGTTTGTGAGGGTTGGTTTGTTGCTTGTTTCCCCGCAAGTTCCGTTGCTATATGGCTAAATTGCTGTTGAAGGGTATCTCCATAACTAGTGAGGCAATAGCAATCATGGCGACCAGTGGAAGGTATTCTGGCAGAGCTTGTCCTTGTTTATTTGATGAGTTCTTTTCCATTGGGCGTTTTTTATCCGTGTAGGGCAAAACCCCTGTATATTTTAAGTCAAGAAAGTTCGGTTGTTGGTGCTGTCTATTGGGCTACTTTTAGTCTATGCGGACTCACTAGGAGGAAAAGGATGACGCTTTTTTCCAGTCATCATGTGTATCATGCCGGATAACGCTGCCGCTCATCCAACTTACGGGTTGGTTGCTATCTGTTTGGCAACCCAACATTACGGATGCTGAAAATGTTGGGTTAACGATAGAGCTGTTAGCCCAACCTACAGGTCTTCATTACAGCTATTTACTGTACACGGATAATATCATTGACATTGACTTCAAAGGCCAATGAGTCAGGTTGTTTTTGCAGTTCTACATTATAGATTGTGTTTCTTTCTTTAACACTTAAACAGGGAATATCTACACGGCCTGTTTCCGAAAAATAGGTTACTAGGCAATCACCTACAGTCACAACTGGACCAAGAACGTCATTTTCATCTAATACAACGGATGGGTCAAAGGTCTGAGTTAAATCCATCCCCTTATGTACCAATCCATTTGAGTATTTTTTAAGGATTGTAATCGGAGTTGTATTTCCAGAAAGTCCGGCCTGCCCCCCATTAAATAACGCTAGCGTATCGCCTACAACATCAAACTTTTTTGACCCAAAGCTATATCTCCCGTCTCTAAGTTGGCCACTTAATTTTGTTTCTAATCCTTCTACCAACATACTTGGATCAGAAGATAAAACATCGCCATTGAAAATTAAACCAGAACCATCCAACACATTGTGTTGACCATCTACAAAAAAACCATAATCATTCGAACCAGTAGTAACAACAAACCTTCTATCTTTCTCATCAATAAAATAAATACGGCTCCCCGTGTTATAAATTCGCCAAATTCCGAAGCTGATAGCTTTTTTTTGATCAACAATGATGGGTGCCTCTTCTGCAGAAGCAATAGAGAAATTCATTAAATAAAGAACGAAACTCAATAACAAAAAGTATTTTTTCATTTTTAATTTACCTTTAGAATTTATAAAATAGCTTGTAATTTGTTCTTTATAAGCCATTAAAAACCAGATAGACTTACAAAAAAGTATACCTAAAAACGAGATATTTATCACATAAATGAGAAGAAAATGCATAAAAACATGTTTTGCCTCGCAATTATTAAAATTTTATTTTTATTTACTCTAGTATTTTTACGAATTTAGTCTATGAACTTGTTTTGTTAAAGACCTACATTAGAATTTTAATAAGTGATTGAAAACAACCGAAAGGGTGGGACTAAAAGTTTTAGCAGTAATTATTGTAATACCCAAGTTTCCTATATTCTGCCCCCATATTAGCCGGATAACGCTACCGAGACTGTGAAAGTAATTCTAGTGCATACATAGGCTCACTGCCATTAAGTTAAGAAATATTGCTATTTTGTAGGGTGGATGAGTGATGGCGTAATCCACCAGCTATACAGAATTGTCAGGTAACGCTGTCGCTCACCCAACCTACATTTTTCTTAACTTAATGGCAGTGATGCATAGGCTGGGTGTAACGGTCTTTATTACTGCACACGGACAATATCATTGTCGTTGACTTCAAAGGCCATTGAATCTGCTTGTTTTTGCAGTTCTACATTATAGATTGTGTTTCTTCCTTTAACGCTTAAACAGGGAATATCTACACGGCCTGTTTCTGGGAGATAGGTTACCAAACAATCACCTACAGTCACAATTGAACCAGGAACGTCATTTTTATCCAATACAACGGATGGGTCAAAGGTATGAGTTAAATCCCTCCCTTGATGTACTAATCCATTTGAATATTTTTTAAGGATTGTCAGCCGGGGTGTCTTCCCAGTAAGATCAGTCTCACCCTTATAAAATAACGTTAGCGTATCATCTACTACATCAAACCTTTTCTGTCCATAGCTGTATCGCCCGTCTCTAAGATGCCCACTTAATTTTGTTTCTAATCCTTCTACTAATCTACTAGGATCAGAAGAGATAACACCGCCATCGAGAATTGAACCAGAATCAAGCAACACATTGACCTGGCCATCTACAAAAAACCTATATTCATACGAACCATAAATAAGAATATGAACAAACCGTCTATCTTCCTCATCAATAATAAAAATAGCATCACCCGTGTTATAGATTCGCCAAATTCCAAAGCTAATGGCTTTTTTTTGATCAACAATAAGGGGTGCATCTTCTGCTGAAGTGATAGAGGAATTCATTAAATAAAGAGCAAAACTCAATAACAAAAAATATTTTTTCATTGTTAATTTACCTTTAAAATTTATAAAGCTAGTTGTAATTAGTTCTTTAATAAGCCACTAAAAAACCAGATGACTTTACAGAAAAGTATACCTAAAAACGAGATACATATCTCATAAACGATAAAAAAAGACATATCAATATGCTTTACATCACAATTATAAGAAATTTATTTTTATTTACTCTAGTATTTTTTATGAATTTAGAGCCTGTGAATTCAGGCTAATAAAAATAAAAAACATAGCAACCTGGTTTCTTATAAAAATTTGACGCAGATCACATATATTGAAAATAAAAAAATAAACAATGCAACTTATGTCACAGTTTTTTTATATAATCATATCAAATGGTTGTCATTATTTTTTAAATTATGCTAATTAACCTAAGCTGAATAGTGAGTTGAAAAAAAATTTCTTTCCTATAGAATCTCTTTGCGTTTAGATACTTTGGGCAATACATTTGCTGTTATTGATACCCAGAAATTTAGCGAAACTTTTAATTTCTGGGCTTAAGCTCATGTAACCCCAGTGTGACAGTATTTCTATCCCAACCGAAGACACTTTCAGCAAAACGGGGGTTGGAATTCAAATAATCAATGGCGACTTGTGCCTGAAAAGCTCTTCTCTTGAAGCCCGTTAATTTTGTAGATGCGTCTTTTATTGTAACGATATATTGTTCTGAGAGTACTGTCATGGTTTCTCTTCCATAAGGGAGGCTAAAACCTAGTAATTATGTACCTTTATACAATATGCTTAATAGTTTACTTTAAAATGGTGGGTTATTTATTGCGAGTTGCCTTAGATGGGCTAAGAGCATTCTCTATCATTCTAGTTTTATTGCGTCATGGTATTCAAGCCTACGGTCATACAAGCCCAGAACATTTTCAGCAAATAAAGAACACCCCTCTTTTTGTATTTATGCTAAATGGCTGGTCTGGCGTTGATTTCTTTTTCGTATTGAGCGGTTTTCTCATAGGGTATCACCTACTAAGCCAGTGGCCCGATGATGAGCAATCTAAGCTTACTTTCTTTTCGAGATATTGGGGTAAACGGATTCTAAGAACATTTCCCCTTTACTATGCCACCTTGGGGCTGGTTGCACTAGATCTAATTCCGTTATATCAACATACAAGTACTGATTTAAAAGAAGACTTATTACATCACCTAATTTTTCTTCAAGATTACTTTGGTTCAAACCTGCTAGTATCTTTATGGTCACTAGCAACCGAAGAGAAGTTTTACTTTTTTTGCCCATTCTTGATTTGGTTAATGCTGAAGTTACCACGACAGCGGAACATAGCTATTCTCTGTTTAGCTATGCTCTGTTTTATCCCGTTAACTAATCGTTTAAGCCTCCTATTTCAGTACAATCCTAGCAATTATCCAGAGTTTTTTTGGAATGTACGAGCACCATTTCACATGGCATTAGATGGCATGTTTTTTGGATTATTATTAGCATTTCTCTACCAGAAGAAATTATTCATTCATTTCTTAGAAAAGCATAACCAATTTATCTTTTTGAGTTGTTTATTGTTGATCGTCTTACTACTAGGGGAGAGGGAGTGGATGGAAGCAACAGGGCTTTGGAAACTAACAGCAAGCACTTTATTTATTCTATCCTCACTATTTGCCATTTTGCTCTACACATCAGTAGTGACAACAGGAAGACTAAGAATACTTTTATCATCATCTCCGTTAAGATTTATCTCAAGGTTGTCTTATAGCTTGTATTTATGCCACATGCTAATCATTCCCCTATCTCTTTCTATTTGTTCAACCTCTAGTTTACAAACAGTTAATCAATTTTTTTTCATGACCGGCTTCTTCATTATCTATTTAGTGCTTAGCTTGGTGCTTGCTATAGCACTTCATATAATCGTTGAGCGCCCATTCCTTTGCTTAAAAGACAAAATTAAACTCAAACCTAATGAGTAAAATGACACCGCTAGGAGCCTCACCATTTTTACACATTGGCTGCGGCTTTGGTTTCATCGGTAAATTTTTGGAATCAACGATGCCAGCGTCCGTTACATTCTCTGCTTTGGTATTTATCATCCGTCCAGTGGCTTTCACATTTAACTGGATCTGTGGGTGATGTTGTTGGTTCGGTTGTGGGGTTGTTCGTTGGAGTGGTGGTCGGTGTCGTTGTGGGAGTGGTTGGTGTTTGTGAGGGTTGGTTTGTTGCTTGTTTCCCCGCAAGTTCCGTTGCTATATGGCTAAATTGCTGTTGAAGGGTATCTCCATAACTAGTGAGGCAATAGCAATCATGGCGACCAGTGGAAGGTATTCTGGCAGAGCTTGTCCTTGTTTATTTGATGAGTTCTTTTCCATTGGGCGTTTTTTATCCGTGTAGGGCAAAACCCCTGTATATTTTAAGTCAAGAAAGTTAGGTTGTTGGTGCTGTCTATTGGGCTAGCTTTAGTCCATGCGGAGTCACTAGGTGGAAAAGGGAGGCACCTCCCTCCCAATCATTCTCGTCAGATTTATTATCATATGTATCATGTCGGATAACGCTCTG
>CAZZIX010000172.1:4583-5850 GCA_964654345.1 uncultured Methylomarinum sp. | reverse complement strand
TATTGCTAAAGGTGTTAGGTTAACGATAGAGCTGTTAGCACAACCACTTTTAACCACACCTCCCCGCCAACCTAAACTTAGTATTAAATCAAAAGACCAGACAACTTGATTTGTCCAAAAGTATCAGTTGATTTTTTTGCTTATCATAATTTTTCACCAAAATATAAAATAAGTAATAATTTTATTACTGAAAATACTATAAATCTGGTACATTCATTAATAGAAAAGAAGTTTCAGGGGAAATTAATGCAGAAATTTATAGAAAATTTTGCTTATTATTGGGTAGATTGGCAGCAAACTGCTATTTCTAATATACCCTACAGCATTGTTTTAGCTCTATTTTCGATGTTTATTGGTGGCTATATTATTACCGTGTTAAAAAGAAAAAGAATCATTGGCCTGAAAAAAAAAATTAAACAACATAAGCATCTCGTCAACAAAGCTGAAAAAAAATATAAAGACTTGTTACAAGGACAAATTAAAGATGCCGAACGAGTCGCTTCTCTACAACTGCGTATTGATATGGCTTCTTCAAATTTATTAGAAGAAAAAGTTAAACTTGAATCTATTGTTTTTGAAAATGAGGAGTTATCTTTAAAGGAAACAAATAAAAAACAATTAGAGATTGATGCGTTGAACGCTGAAATTCTTGAAAAAAACCGACTTATTGAGCAATTAAAAGATAATCTGTATGAGAAAAGCAATAAAAACTCCCTTGATTCAAATGCTAAGGAAAAAATTTTTGCATTAGAAAAAAAAGACTCTCAATCTACTACTGAATTAAATGACCTTAAACTACAACTAGAAAAAATGAGGGGAATTCATAAAATTGAAGAAATAAAACCCGTCGAAAATCTAGAAAATGAGAGTGAAACAAAATTAGAATTAGATAAAACAATTCTACAACAAAATCTACAGTTAGAAATTTTTAATAAAAAGCTACTATTACTTATAGATTCTACTAAAAAAAGCCGTCCTTATTCTGTAGATAAAAATACTAATAAATTAGACTTGGTTGTACAACAATCAGAAAATATTTGGAAAAAGCATCAACAAATTATTGATCAATTAACTGATCAATTAATGGATAAGCAAAAATCATTCGACAGTTTAGAAGACGAAATTCACGCGGCTGAAAATGATAATTCAGTATCTACAGATAGCTTGCCTGAAACAATGGTTGAAGCTGCGGATAAAGCAGGATTCTTTTCTAATAAATTTAAAAAGTTTTTATCTTAATTTAGTGCTCAGCCTTTTGGTACTATTC
>CAZZIX010000172.1:0-4483 GCA_964654345.1 uncultured Methylomarinum sp. | reverse complement strand
TTTATCAATAAACTATCAACAAACAAATTCAATTGATGTAACTGCCGATGATATAAAAACAGATATCGCATTTTAAACAGGCTTTGCTTCGCTAAGTACAACTGTTTTTGTAGTAATAAATCCAGAATCTTCTGGTATTGTTGCTGAATAATAAAATCTTGAAAAACAACAGCGACTCTAGTCTTTTTCAAATGTAAAGAAAGTGCTAAAGCATCAAGGCTTTTATCAACATGACTATCCAGCCAGTAGTTTATAGCTTTTTTAAGCCACAACTTTGCCATTTGTTCTACATCGTTCAAAATAGTTAAATCAGCCTGACATCTGGGGCAACTTGTTACTTCTCTTAACCGAGCATTACAACAAGGACAGCGTTCCATCAAGATTCCAAATAGTAAATAATGTCTTTTAATTGTGCAACCGTATTTTCCAGATCATCAGTTTTATCAGAATCTATAGACTTTGTTATTTTTCCAATTAAATCACTCATATCTTCTTTATCTTCCTTAGAGACTTTATCAAATAAGTCTTCAGCTTTAGTAATTAACTGATAAGCCGTTTCAACTTCTGGAGTAACAACTTGTTCTTCCTGTTCATCCTCATCTTGCTCATACAAACTGGAATCCAGCTTTCCAAAAAGAGAAGTAATTCGTTGTTTAGCCGTGTCTAGTTTGCCACTTTCAGTATAAGAAAATGCGTTTTGAATAGTGATAGATTTTTCTAACCCAGTCAGTTTTTCTGTTGCCGATACTTGTAAAATTCCATTAAGATCCAGCTCTAAAGTTAAAATAATCACATTACCTGCTTTAACATCTTGTAAGCCTTCTACTCTAAACTCACCAATTTTGACATTGTTCAACGCATCATGATCTTCCCCTTGATAGATGCTGACATCAACAAATTCCTGCCCATGATAATTAGTCGAAAACGATTCTATTTTACGGCTTGGTAATACACTATTTTTATGAATAATGGGCGCAAACACAAAGGGATAATCAACGCCATCTAAAGTCCCTATTGCACTAGTACCATATGTATAGGAAGTCACATCAACCAACACAGTGTCTATTTGTTGCCCATTGATCATCGCGGCCTGAATCGCAGCCCCCATGGCCACACATAAATCAGCATCTATTTCGCCATGCGGTTCTAACCCAAATTCATTAAACAAGCGTTCACGAATACAAGGTGTTCGGGTTGATCCACCGACTAGAACAATTTCATCAATATCAGAACTCGTTAATTTAGCATCTTTTAAGGCGATATGAACCGCGTTCATGGTTGTATCAATGTAATCAACAATCATCTCTTCGTATTCTATTCTGCTTAGTTCTAACGACAGATGTATCGACTCTCCTTTATGTTCCAGTAAATATTCTTCATTAATTTGTACAAAAGGCTGGTCTGAAAGTACCCGTTTTGCATCTTCAGCTGCACGAGTAAGACGAGCCATGGCTTTACTGTTATTACGGGCATCAACTTGATCGTTTGCTTTTAGCTGTTGAAGCAAATAATTAATAATTTGTTGATCAAAATCATCACCACCCAGTTGATTATCGCCATGACTTGATAGAACCTCAACAACACCTGATTCAATATTGACTACAGAAACATCAAAGGTTCCGCCACCCAAATCATAAACAAGAACCCGTTTTGATTCCGCTTGGCCTGAGTCATAAACTAAAGCAGCGGCTGTAGGTTCATTAATCATCCGAACAACTTCTAAACCGGCAATTTCTCCTGCTTCTCGTGTAGCTTGGCGTTGTACATCAGAAAAATAAGCAGGAACCGTAATCACTGCTTTACTAATCGGTTGATGTAAATAGTTTTCTGCAATAGTTTTAAGCTGTTTTAGAATAATGGCTGAAATTTCTTGAGGCGTAAACGTTTGGTCGGCTAATTTAACTTGTGTATTTTGTCCCATCAATCGTTTAATGGATTTTACAGTACGTTCTGGATAGACTATATATTGGTTTCTCGCTGTCTCACCCACCATAATCTGACCGCTTTCATCAACCCCTACAAAAGAAGCCAATATTTTATTACCCTTATCCGCAATAACGGTCACTTTTCCTTGTTCTACAATAGCAACTTCAGAGTTAGTTGTGCCTAAATCAATACCAATAATTATTTCATTCATTTATTTTCTCAGGGATGTAATTTATTTACTTTAACTTCCGCAAGCCGCAATACTTGGTCGTCAAATAAAAAGCCTGTTCTTAATTCTTCCAGTACCATACCATTTTCAAACTGTGATTCATAACCCGTTTCTAACGCGCTCATAGTCTTTGGATCAAACTTTTTTCCTATACAATCAATCGTCTGAACTTGGTATGATTGCAAACATTGTTCAAAACGTTTGATCGACATCAGCTGCCCTTGTTTAAACCGTTCAATAAAACGCACATCTTTTTCTCTGGATTTTTTAAACAAGCCAGAAATTGGGCGATAGTGTTCTAATGTCTTTACCCCACTATTCAATCGGTCATAAATATCAACCATTTCTAACAACATATTCTTGGTAATATCATTTTTTTGTTGTTCCAAACGTTGTTGATACAATGCCAATTCAGCAGACAAGGTTTTGTTATCTTCCTGCAAGGTATCAAGACTAGAACTTAATAGCTCTAAGGTATTTTTATATTGTCTGGCTTCTACTTTTACTTCTGTTTTTAGTGCGGTTAATTCACTTAATAAAGAATGTAAATCGGGTGGATTTTGTAGCTCAAATTGTCCGGATGCATCCTGTTCCAAAAAATCACGAAACTGTTCCAGCAATTCATTTTTTTTTATCTCATCAGTCATTGTTTTTCAGCTTGATTGGTGATTTTTAATAAATATGATTCATCCACACTTGCCTTTAAAATTTGCTGAAAAACCTCAGCCGATAGTTCCACTGCGTTTTCAGTCTGTAACGCTTGATCCACTAATAAATCAAAATCAACCGGTGGAAGTGTAAACAACTGATAAGACAATCGGCTTTTATAATCTTTAATTGAGATATAAGCGTCATGTATTTCCTTAAACTGTTGCTGAGCTCGTTCGGGAGGGTTTTCTTTTACTTTAGCTAAATAGGCCTGTTTAATTTCAGCATCATCTGCATCCTCAGTTACGCCCAATTTTTCATAAGGGTTCATCATTTTCATAAAGAATCTTCCATCTTATTAAAAATAAAACCAAAACATTTAAAAACTTTATCAATGTTTGCATCAATATTAACACCCGATTGCTCTGCTGCTTTAACAACAATCAATGCATTATATAAATCCGGGGTTTGCATCATCGCCAACACTAAAGCATTATCATCAGGCCTTATGACTTGTGATAACTGTTCTAACGTTGTCTGTTTTGACATTGTATCCACTGGCCCACTGAGTTGTAACAGTATTTCATCCGATAAACTTCCAAAAAGTGTTTCCAATGGGTCTTCACTAGTTTGCTGTTTTCCCTCTAAAAATAGTTTTTGGAAAAATTGAGTCATTTTTCCTGGATGAGCCACTTTATATTGATTTAAAAATTTATCAATTAAAATAATAGTCTGCTGATCTTTTTCCTCTCTAGCTTGCTCCAAACTTTTTTGTAATCGCCGTAAATTAATATAGGAACACTCTTCAGCTTGATTCTGTGTTGCAGAAAGAACCTGATAATATACCCATACAGGGCTTATCCATTTATCTAAAGCCTGTAATGCCATAATATTCAATAATTCATACTGCTGTATAGAATCCAGTTGCTGAGCCAAGTTTAAGCACAGAGTTTCATCATAAGTCTGCTGTTGCAAAGATTCTATCAAAACGGGTTTAATCTGATTTAGAGCAATAGGCAAATATTCCTGTTCGTTTTTATATTGTTCTATCTGCAAACTTAATTGAACCAATTCATCAGGCGCTAACAAATACCCATCATCAATTTGAATAGAAATATCCAATTCTGTTAACCCAAGCATTAAAGCTTCCATAGATGCTTTAAACCGGCGATTAACAGAGCCTACATAAAGCGACTGTAATGCATCTGTAATCTCTTGATGCCCTTGGGTTTTATCACTTTGTATAAAGTTAAAAAAACCTTGTAATAATTTTGACTTAGCAATATTAGCTTTCCCTAGCTTAAGTTGATCAATTTCTTCAAGCTCTTGCTCAACCTCAGAATACTTTTTATCGACTAAAAACTGTTTTGCTTGATCTAAATGAGCTAAAAACAAAGTTTGTTTAGCCAAGCTATTTAAAGGATCAATTTGAAGCAACATCTTAGCGTATTGAATAACGTCTTTATGCCCACTGACTGTCTTAATCGCCGAGTTAAGAATATCACTATCTTGAGGGAATTTTTCCAGTCCCAGAGCTAACCACGGATGATAATTCTCATGCTGTTGTTGAGCATAAAAATTTAAAACTGAACAATAATTATTTTTGTTATCAGGGTCATACTGTAAACTTTCTATTAAGCAGTCAATTTTTTTAGCTTCATCTTGTTGATGTTGAGCAAT
>CAZZIX010000171.1:0-5865 GCA_964654345.1 uncultured Methylomarinum sp. | reverse complement strand
AGCCTATCCCAGCAAGAAATAACAACCCAGAAACTAATACTAATACCCTAATAAGCAACTTTAATAACCCGGGTAAAGCTGTGTACAAGCTTACTATTTATACTAATCCAGAGGCAGCTCAAGTTCGTTTTCTTAATCTAAAGCAAACATACCAAAATGGGATGGAGCTCACTCCAGGTGATTATAATATTGAGATTAGTAGAGACGGTTTTATTAGTAAAAAACAATGGATTACTATTGACCAAGATCACTTTGAATTACAAGTCACTCTTGTTCCAGAAGATTATTGAACTTATTTTTTAAAGTAACGAGGTTAATATTTTAAAAATTGCAGAAAAATTTAAAACTCATCAGTATAATCATTAACCAATACTTTAGGTTCCATCATATCTAAAATTGCATATTTTGGCCCTTCCCTACCTAGGCCTGAATCTTTAACTCCACCATACGGCATATGGTCTGCTCGAAATGTAGGGACATCATTTACTATCACCCCTCCTACCTCTAAATTTGTAAATGCGTAATTTATTTTACGATTATCATGTGTAAAAATACCGGTTTGCAAACCAAAATCAGATTCATTAATTGCACTAATGGTCAGTTTAAAATTGGTGAATTTTTCGATGATAACGATTGGAGCAAAAGCTTCAAGACAACACACTTTCATATCATTTTTAGTATTTGTTAATACTGTTGGTGCGTAAATAGTGCCTTTACGAGTTCCTCCACATAAAACCTCAGCACCTGCAGCGACTGCTTCATTAACCCAAGATTCAATACGCAGTGCATTTTTTTCATCAATCATAGAGGAAAAATCAGTTTCAGGATCTTCTGGATCCCCTATTTTTAAAGCCGACAAACCTTGCTTGAACAATTTAATAAACTGATCAAAACATTCAGTATGAACATAAATACGTTGTGTGTGTATGCATGTCTGCCCTGCAAAAGAAAAAGCACCAACCACAGATTTTTCTACTGCACGTTCAATATTAGCATCCTTATCCACTATCAACCCAGCATTCCCACCTAGTTCCAAAATAACTTTTTTCTTACCTGCATTTTTTTTCATTTCCCAGCCTACATCAGGTGAGCCGGTAAAACTCAGTAAATTAAAACGTGGATCAGTCACCAGTTGATTTCCAATTTGTCTATCCATGGGTAACACAGAAAATGCCCCCTTAGGCAAACTGGTTTGATCAATTATTTGAGCAAGAAACAAAGCCGCAATAGGTGTTTTTGATGCTGGTTTAAGGATAATAGGACAACCGGCAGCAATCGCAGGGGCAATTTTATGTACAGCAAGATTTAGTGGGAAATTAAAGGGGGCAATCCCAGCAATAACCCCGATTGGAAAGTACTTAACAATCGCTTCTTTATTTGCCCCTGCTTCACTCCAGTCTATACTCATCACTTCACCTGGTAATCGCTTGGCTTCCTCAGCAGAGATGATAAAAGTCTGAATTGAACGATTAACTTCTGCTAACGCTATTTTCAGAGGCTTTGAGGCTTCCAGTGCAATAATTTTAGCCATTTTATTACACTCAGAACTTAGCTTCTCAGCAATTTCCATTAAAATCTGAAAACGTTGATAAATCGGTAAATCACGCATTGTTTCTTTTACAGAACATGCTGAGTTCACAGCAATTTCAAACTCTTCTTGTGTTGCTAAACAAGTTTGAAATACATTGGAATTTGAATAAGAATTTATAATATCTAAACGGGTCTTCGTTGTTTTAAACTCACCAGCTACATAAATAGGATAATGAGTTATTTCAGTTGATGTAGTATTCATAAAATTTCCTCATTAAATAATACAGGCTTTTTCAATTAATTCTTTAGTCAAAACTTTAGCATTTTCCGAATAGTCAACAGGGCAATCAATAATATGTACCCCTGGCGTTGTGGTACAACTAATTAATAATGATTTAAGCTGATCCGTTGCTTCAACTCTGTGACCAATGGCACCATAAGATTCAGCATATTTAACAAAATCTGGATTACCAAAATCCAGTCCAAAATCAGAAAACCCCATTCCCTCTTGTTTCCACTTAATCATACCAAATGCACTATCATTTAAAATTAACACAGTAATATCCAACTTCAAACGTACTGCTGTTTCAACCTCATGGCTATTCATCATAAAACCACCATCACCACATACGGCTACAACTTTTCGATCAGGATAAACCATTTTTGCAGCCATTGCAGAGGGTAATCCAGCTCCCATGGTTGCTAGAGCATTATCTAATAAAACAGTATTTGCAGCTAATGCTCTATAACTTCGAGCAAACCAAACTTTATACACACCATTATCTAGCGCAATAATATCAGTTTCACTTAATACTGCTCGAACATCACAAACTAATCGCTGTGGTGTAACTGGAAAACTATCTGCATCGGAACATTCAGCTAATTTTTCGTCAACATATTGCTTAACTTTCATAAAATATGAAAAATCCCAATGAGTTCCAACTTTTAGACGACTTGATATTTGCCAAAGTGCATTTGCAATATCACCCACAACATCCAGTTGAGGAAAGTAGATTTCATCTATTTCTGAAGCAACAAAATTAATATGTATCACTTTAAATCCATCTTTGGTCATAAAAAAAGGCGGTTTTTCTACCACATCATGTCCAATGTTAATAATCAAATCAGCTTTGTTAATAGCACAATGCAGATAATCATTATCGGAAAGAGCTGCTGTACCAAGAAATAAAGGATGATTTTCAGGTATCACACCTTTACCCATTTGGGTATTGAAAAATGGAATACCTGTTTTTTCAATTAACTCTATTAATCGTTTAGAAATCAGTTTACGATTCGCTCCTGCACCCACTAAAATTAAAGGGTGTTTAGCTTCTTCAAGAAAAGCAATAGCTGCATCGACAGCTTTGTCATTGGCATCTGGACGACGAACGGGATGACTGGTAATAGGTAGATTACTAGTATTTTCTGCCGCCACATCCTCAGGCAATTCCAGATGTACTGCACCTGGACGTTCGTCAACAGCCACTTTAAACGCTTGGCGCACATTTGATGGAATGCGATCACCTGCAACAATTTGTTTGGTATATTTTGTTACTGGCTTCATCATACTAACCATATCAACAATCTGAAAATGACCTTGTTTACTGGAATGTATCGGTTTCTGCCCCGTGATCATACACATAGGCATCGCGCCTAGTTGCGCGTAAGCTGCCGAGGTAAAAAAATTGGTTGCACCTGGACCAAGAGTAGATAAACAAACTCCGGGGTCTCCGGTTAACCGGCCAATTGTCGCAGCCATAAAGCCAGCTGGCTGTTCATGCCGAGTAAGAATCAGCTTGATACTGGAATGCCTTAATGATTCTAAAAAATCAAGATTTTCTTCGCCCGGCACTCCAAAAATATACTTAACCCCTTCATTCTCTAAACACTTTACAAATAAATCACTGGCTTTCATTTTCTATACCTATAATAAAATTTTAGATGATGAAAAGATAAATATCTTTCGTCAATAGACCTCAATTCTCAAGGTTTTTTCAACCTGATATCCATAATAATCAAAAGTTTTAATTTAGTACATAGTTATTTTTCCTTAAGAAATAACATCTTGTTTTAATAAGATTGCTCAGATAAGATAGATTATTATTCTTCATTATCAATCCCATTCTGCCAGGAGTTTAGAATATGAATAGTCAGTCATTCCAAAAAAAACTCGAACATTTCATAACCGGTTTAAAACGTCGAAACCCTGGAGAACATGAGTTTCATCAAGCAGTCTATGAAGTTGCAGCATCTATTATTCCTTTTATAGAAGATAAACCTATTTATCAGGATATGCAGATTCTAGAACGACTTTCTGAACCTGACAGAATAATTATATTTAGAGTCTGTTGGGAAGACGACAAAGGAAACATTCGTACACAACGTGGATACCGAGTACAACATAATAATTCTATTGGCCCCTACAAAGGAGGGCTACGTTTTCACCATAACGTGACCTTAAGTATTCTAAAATTTCTGGCATTTGAACAAACGTTTAAAAATAGCCTAACAGGACTACCAATGGGCGGCGCAAAAGGTGGGTCAGACTTTAATCCTAAAGGTAAATCATCTAATGAAGTCATGCGATTTTGCCAATCTTTTATGACAGAATTATCTCGACATATTGGTCCCCATAAGGATGTCCCTGCTGGTGACATAGGTGTAGGGGCTAGAGAAATAGGCTATTTATTTGGTCAACATAAACGACTCTCAAATGAATTCACTGGCATTTTGACAGGCAAAGGCATGGAGTTTGGAGGGAGTCCAATTCGCACTGAAGCTACTGGTTATGGAGCTGTCTATATGATGGAAGACATGCTTGACCTTAAAGGCCAAAATATGAAAGGTAAAACCTGTTTAATTTCTGGCTCTGGCAATGTTGCTCAATATGCCGCTCAAAAAGCTACCCAGCTAGGCACTAAAGTTGTTAGCATGTCTGACTCATCTGGCTTCATCTATGACCCATATGGTATAGATCAGGAAAAACTAAGTTATATTGTTGATTTAAAAACAAAAAGAAGGGGTAGAATATCAGAGTATGCAGATGCTTTCGGTGTGGAATATCACGAAGGAAAACGCCCATGGGGTGTACCTTGTGATTTAGCCTTCCCGTGTGCGACTCAAAATGAAATTAATACTGAAGAAGCAAAAACATTAATTAAAAATGGCTGTATTGCCATTTCCGAAGGTGCCAATATGCCAACTGAATTAGGAGGTATTCGAGCCTTTCAACAAGCCAAAATATTATTTGCTCCCAGTAAAGCTGCTAATGCGGGAGGCGTTGCTGTTTCAGGTCTTGAAATGAGTCAAAACAGTGCTCGTATCACCTGGAAAGAGGAAGAATTACAAACATTATTACGCGGTATAATGAAAAAAATTCATGATAATTGTGCTGAATATGGCCGTGAAAGTGATGATTATGTTAATTATTTGAAAGGCTCTAATATTGCGGGGTTTATTAAAGTTGCGGATGCAATGTTGGCTTATGGTGTAGTTTAATCTGTATACATTTAAGAAAGTAAAAAGTTATAGTACTGCCATCTCTTTGGCAAACCAAAGATAGAGCCGTTAGCCAAACCTACTCAAGTTTCAAAAGTTTATCTTTACTTCATTTTAATCTCCTCTGCTGAATAATGAGTAGCCTTTAGCACGATGGCATATCCTCTTCAATTCTTTGTTGAGCTATTCTTTCAATTGTTGATTTTATAGTTGGGTGATTTTGTAGAAAACAATTAAAATCCTTTCTGTTTAATACCAGTAGCTCACAGAAACCTTTAGCAATGACTGTCGCATTTCTAGGCTGATAGGAAATAAGAGCAATTTCCCCAAAAAAATCACCACTTCCTAACATAAAACATCGATCAGCTAAGGAAACCGTTAGAACACCACTGGATATAAAATACATGGTGTCGCCCTTGTCACCCTTTTGAAGAATTTTTTCATCTGGAAATGCTAAAACTGGTTTCAATAATTTAGCCAGTTGTTGCGTCATTGTTAGCGACAAATTTTCAAATAAAGGAACTTTATTTAATAATTGCTCAGGATCTAAACCTAAATCCAGTTTTGGCGAATTCTCTATTTTTTGTAGCCTTTTTTCTATCCCTTCTTGCAAATCATTAAAAACTTCTTCATTTATCATAGAGTTGGACAACATGATTTGATAGGCTTCTGATTCAAACCGCATTGCACTATTTTCTAAATAACGTTGTTCTAAATTAAGTGCATAGTGAGGATATTGTAATTTCACAGCATCCAATGCAGTAGTCGTCTCTGTAAAACGGGCATTGATAATTCTAGTGAGCTCATTTTTTACACTATCGTCTATCATCGTCAATA
>CAZZIX010000170.1:0-5872 GCA_964654345.1 uncultured Methylomarinum sp. | reverse complement strand
AGGCTAAAAAGAACAATTTATTTTTATTTCTCATTCAAAATCCTTTGTTATTCTGGGATATATTCGGGTAAAATAGTCAGGTGCTGAGCAAAACCAGCTAATCTATTATCAGCGTCTTCTATTGTTTCTTTCCGGCTAACAACAGTAGTAAGACGCACCATCGCACCATCTGTTCGGTTTAATAATAAAGCATCTTTAAATAAATACCATTTCATAAAATACTCGTTTGCAATAAGCCGTCCTCGTTGCTGAAACCAATAATAGACAAGTTGCACTCTTTGATCTTTTTTAATAATTATTCTATTCACTGGAAAATCTGTTAGTTCAATACGACTAATATCAGATATTTGCCAACCACCACCAGGAATACACACCTTAGGCGAATGCGGAGAAACTCCTTTACGTTGCGACTCATAATAAGCCACATAAAAATTCACCGGTATCGAACCTTCCTTTACATAGTCTGACATAATGTAATCAGAAACCTTGAGAGTATTGATAATATTACTATCAAGGGAACGCTGAACACCTGTCCAGCCTGCTAATTTAGCAGGGAATTCAGGAAATGTCTTTCGTTTAGGGATTATTTCCTCTCGTGTATCTATTGACCCTACGATAATAACAGAAATAATTATCAGAAAAATAATAGTCATAAATGGATAAGAAACTTTTCTTTCTAGACTTTTATCAACTTCAACTAATTCATCTGTATAAACTAGTCCAAATAATTCTGACAACGGCCTTGAATCCTTTTTACCAATTTTAATCAGGATAAACATTTCTAGAAACAAAATCCCCATACATGCCATGAAAACTATCCAGCCTTCAAAATCATGTAAAAAGCCTTCTGCCATAGAAATACCCCAAGCATCAACTAAAACACCGATCACTCCAATACGGAAGCTGTTCATCATTAATGTAATAGGAATGGTTGATAAAAAAACGACAACTCTTTTCCATAAAGAGGTATCAAACATATAGGCAGTAATAAAACCTAAGCCCATCAGTGGAAATAAATAACGCAAACCACTACATGCTTCAACAACTTGAAGCTTATATGCGCCTAGGTCAATAACATTACCTTCCAGATAGACCGGAATATCGCACAAACGAATAAAAGCCACGCCTAATTTAGAAGACAACAATTGCAAATTAGCAGATAAAGAAGCTTCTAAGAAGTAAGGAAGAGGAATTGCAAAAACTAGCAATAATAAAGGGATTAAGACGGGTTTTACATCAGGCCAGCCCATAATAGAGATGGCTATACCAAACAAAACAGCAATCAGCGAATATTGAATTAATATAAAAAGAGCACTCACTTCTCCTATTAAAAAAATAGCTAACGCAGGGATGACAATAAACAGGCTTAGCCATGAACCTGAAAATTCACTTTGTCTAATTTGATCCTTTTTTAACCAGATAAAATAAAGCGTAATAAAAGGCAACATATAACCATGGCTATACTCTTCTTGTTTATCCCACCTAACAATTAATTCACTGATTCCTCCCCAATATGCAATTAGAAGAAATACTGTTGTTATCAAAAGAAGTGACCAATTCAACCACCCCATTTTCCACACAGTTACTTTATTCATAAAAATCAGTATAAATACATATTTCTTTTTTTAGCATAATATTCAGTCAAATAAGCTTATCTTCAAAGTATTTTAACTGTTTTAGAAAAAACGGTTATAAATCATTAATATTAATAAATAATGAGAGTTCTAAATTTGTATTTAGCCTATCAACTATACTTCAAAATATATTCAAGATAATAGATTTTGGAGAGAGGATTTACCTTCCACTTGGTCTACAAAATTCGGATAAGGTTCAAGATAATTCGTGCATCTTATTGATTTCATCAATAGCCTTTGTTTTTCCTACCATTAACACTCTCCTTTGATATTTTCGCAAAAACTTTCTAAAGTCTTCATCCCCGTACTGTTCATTTCTTAATAATGCACTTTTTAGCCATCCCCATAGCATGGCCATGCTACCTAAAATATAAGGTTTTTCATTTACCCTACTTAGCGCACTAGCAAATATAAATAAAAAGCCCGTACCCATAAAATATTGTCCGAAGCCATGCCTCATTCTACCGGTATAGACACCTTGCTGGCTTGTTCCCATAGGTCTTAAATGAACAAACCTTAAATCTGGTTCATCCCAACTACAAGCTATCCAGCCCAGCATTCTGCATTGATGACAATCAATTCCATCCCACATAACTTCACGTACAAAACCACCGATTTCTTTAAAGCAAGTGACTCTATAAAACTTCGTCATGCCAAGTGATGTATCATCTCCCTTTCTTTCACTAATAAGCTCCCCATCTTCGTAAATGTATGATTTCCCACTACACGTACCAATTCGAGGATTATTTTCCATTCTATCTATTAATACTTCAAAATATTTTTCTGGCAACTTCAAGTCTAAATCAAGTTTACAGAGATAGTCAAAGTCATCTGGATTAATAGAAGAATAGCCAGCATAAAAGGTATCAATAACACCGGGTCCGACAGAACGATGGCCTCTGTCTTTACGGGTAATAATTTCTATCCATTCATGTTTTTCAGCATATTCAGCAAGAATTTCTGATGTGCCATCCGTTGAGCCATCATCAACAATTATCCATTTATTTGGTGTTACCGTTTGATTTACCATTGAATCAAGTGTTTGCTCCATGTATTCAACTTCATTTCTGCATGGAGAAATCACTACATATTTACTATTCATACTTTTAACAAAACCTCTGACTAAACATTATATTTAATTTCTAAATAAGCCTATATTTCATCTAATGCAAAATATTGTAGTAAACGATCAATATTTACTTTTTGACCAAACTCTTCAACTACATGCTTTTTTGCATTAGCCACTAATTTTTCACATAAACCAGATGATTTGATTAACTGTTTAATTTTATCTGCAAGATCAACAGGATCAGCTGGCTCAGATAAAAGCCCAGTTTGTCCATCTATGATTAATTCTGGAATACCCGATAATTTAGTTGATATAACAGGAATTGATTGTGACATTGCTTCCATTAGCACGACAGGAATTCCATCCATATCTCCATTAGAATCTTTTTTGCATGCTAAAACAAAGACATCTAAATTCTTCATCCATGTAGAGACTTCTTTATGATCTAAACCCGCTTCAAAAGAAACAATATCTTTAAGTCCTAGCTCCTCTGTTTGCTTTTCTAATACTCGAAGTAAAGGTCCATCGCCAGCAATACAAAGTTCAATTTTAGTATCACTATTTCTTAACTCACCCATTGCCTGAATTAAAGTATCGATCCCTTTTTTTTCAACTAAACGAGCTAAAGTTCCAATTCGATAGCAGTCCTTTTTTTTAAACTGCCGTATTTCGTTAGAAATATGAAAACTAACTCCACATCTCACAACGGCAAGCTTATCTTCTGTAACATTCTGAGAAATAAGATAATTCCGGTTAAATTCAGAAATCGTTAACAGTTTAACTGCACGTTGTGCCTTGCGATCCAACAGCAAACCACGCTCAAAAATATCATTTGCATGAGCCATAATTGTAAACGGTACTGCTGACATAGCAGATGCGTACATAGCAATTTGAGTCGCAGTATGAGCAAAATGTACATGTAAATGCTTACATTGATTTTCTATTAATATCTCTGCAAGCCTACAAGCGACAATATATTGAAATAAAAGTTTCCAGCTACTCTTATTAAAAAAACCAAGAAAAAAAATATCTGACATCAGTAAGCGTATGCTGCCTTTCTGACGGGTTCCCATTCTAAAAAAGGCAACTAAAGAATAGAGTAATGTTTTGACGGGATTTTCATCATAAAGAAAGTGTGTTCTCTGTAGAAGACCATCATATCCAACAAAGTTTTTTTCTGCTCTTTTTACTGAAGTAGGTATAACTGTTAGCCCTCTTTTTTCAATAGCTAATAATTCTTCATAGACAAAAGTTGACTCCAAAGCAGTGAGCTGAGGTGCAAGATAGCAAATATTCATTTTTTAATGTTAGAAATTAAAATTCGAAATAATAAGGTGGCAAAAAATTAAAGCTTATTTTATCTTTGATAATTTAATTATTTCTTCACAACTTAAAGTGGAAGACCAGCCTAGTCGATCATGTAATCGAGAATTATTATATCGCAGAGGTTTTATACGAGCATGAATACTTGCTTCTTTGAGTACCCCTGGCAATATTTTCAATAAACCTGGCTTGAATGCAGTGACCAACCCAATACCCGCTGTTATTTTTTTTATTAACGCCCAAGGAAGGGTAAAGGAAAAGCCAGGCCAGATATCCGTATGTTTTTTTAACAGCGAGATATATTGTTGTTGTGTAGGGAGTTCATCTTCAAAAACATTAATAGCTTCAAAGGCGCCATTATTTACCCTTTTATTTGGTTTAATATAGACATCATTCATAATGATGCTTTTTTCGGCAGCCAAAACGATGGCTTCAGCACAATGATCAACAAAAGAAATAGGCAATCTAGCATCTCGCCCTAGTTGCAAGGCAAATTTTCCTTTTGTAATCCCCAATCGTGAAGTCAATAATCGACCCGACCCAATAATAGCACCCGGTCGTAATGCAGTAACAACTAAGCCTTGCTTTTGAGCAGCCTCTAATCCTATAGATTCTTGAGCAATTTTAGCTCTACAATATGAATCCCTTTGATTTTGATACATTTCAATGGGGGTTGTTTCATCTAACTGGCTATTGACTGGCTGTGCAGAATAACCATAAACACTCATAGAGCTAACTAAAACCAGTCGCTTAAGACTCGTATCAATCATTGCTTGAACAACCCGTTCAGTCGGTCTAATTGTCTGAATATTATGAACTGAATCATTACCCGTCATCACAGCCGAGGCATGAACTACACTAGTCTTCTTGCCATCTTGGGATGACATCATTTTAACTAATGAAGACCTTGCTGTATCAGAGGCTAAATCTATTTCAACAACCTCTATATTGTCCAGATCAACCCAAACCATCTTTGAAATATCACGCCCCGGACGAATCACAGCCTTAATTTTATGTCCTCTCTGATGAGCGTTCAATACTATTTTCTGACCCAAGTAACCTGAGGCACCTGTAACTATCATCACTTTGTCCATACCAGTGGCTCCATAGCATCAAAAGTTGTTGTCATTTTATAAGGCATTTTTCCTTGTTTAGCTAAATCACTAGCAAATTGACAAGCCAATGTTAATTCCGTGATGTGTAATGAAAAATCTGCACCTATATACGACTCTCTCCCCTCTTTTTTTGCAAGTGCCATATCTGCAATTGCTCTACAGAAATCTCGTGTTTGCGACCCTCGATATTTTGTAATTTTTTTTTGGCCTGGTGAGGAACAGAGCTTCAGTTTTTTTGATAATGGTGATAAAAAACGTTTTCTCCGAATGGTGTGGTATTTTTGCAGGCCAATTGATGAATCGTCACTTCTTGGGTCCTTTACACTCAACACACCTTGGTCACCAAAAATTCGTAATTGATGATCATGTTCCGCATAAATTCCATTCGTCATTCGAACAACAACGCCATTCACAAATTTAATACAACCAACAGAAAAATCTGCAGTGGGAGCAATTGCCTGATTGGGTATTTTATTCTTGATCAATATATCTGAAAAGGCAGTCACACTTTCTGCTGGGCCAAAAATAGCAACCAGCCATGACATGACATAACCTGCATGTTCTATTGTACAACCTGTCTCAAATTCATTGACAGCAGGCCATGCTGTACCCGCCTCATTAATCCATGTGCTCACAGGGGCATGAGTGACCATTCCATCTTCCATTTCTGCGTAGACTAATCTTACCTCACCTATTACTTTGTCATTGACTGCTTTCCAAAGGGTTTGAGC
>CAZZIX010000169.1:1582-5899 GCA_964654345.1 uncultured Methylomarinum sp. | reverse complement strand
TACCAAATTACCCAAAAGTATTACAGCCTTGTATTGTTCCATCTAACAAACCTTTTTTAAACCATTTTACTCGCTGCTTTGAAGAGCCGTGAGTAAACGATTCAGGTGAAGCATAACCTCTCGCCTCTTTCTGTAATCGGTCATCACCAATTGCACTGGCTGCATTTAAAGCCTCTTCAATATCACCTGTTTCGAGAATACGTTTTGCTTTTTCTGTATGATGCGCCCAAACACCTGCAAAACAATCGGCCTGTAGTTCTAGTCTAACAGACAGCTGATTACCTTCCACCTGACCTACGGCTTGCTGTGCTTTTCTAACTTTACCCGAAATACCCAGTAATGTTTGAACATGATGCCCTACTTCATGAGCAATTACATAAGCCTGAGCAAAATCGCCAGGCGCATTATGGTTATTTTTTAATTGCCGATAAAATCCAAGGTCAATATAAATTTTATTATCTCCAGGGCAATAAAAAGGCCCCATTGCAGCCTCAGCATGACCGCATGCCGAACGAATAGAGTCAGTAAATAACACCAAATTAGGCTCTTGGTAACGCAAACCTTGTTGTTGAAACAAGCTATTCCAGGCATCTTCTGTATCAGCTAGAACAACCCCTGTATATTGGGCTAATTGTTGTTGTTCCTCCGTTGACTGATAGTTTGAATTTTGTGTTGTAGAACTAGTTTGTCCCCCGAGCCCTTCCATAAGACTCAATACAATTTTTGGATTAACGCCAAAATACATTGCTCCCAGTGTCACTAAAATAACACCTAAACCTCCAATTTTTTTACCCCCACCAGAGACTCCCGCCTCGGCTCTTCTATCTTCAATATTTCGACTAACTCTTCGATTACGCCATTTCATGCGACTACACCTGTTTTTAATAAATTAATAAATATCTTTTGGAAGCGGAATTAGATTACCCTTTATCGTGGGTGCTATTAAAAGTGAAGTAAAGCGGAAGTATTTATCATTTTTTTTGTACCGCAATATTAAAAATCAACTTGCCAAAGAGACAGCAGCCCAACCTACAAATACTTACGTTTCCTTCACTTTTAATCAAACCCCTTTATCGTTAGCAAACCCATTATTACGACACACACCAGCCCCTTCATGTTTTTAGTAGCCATCCTATCACACCATTTTCACTTTGCTGAATATTCGTTTGAATTCGGTTAGCACTTCTTACATGATAAACTACTCACTACCAGATATACTTCGTATGATCTCAATGCAGATTTCCAATCATTTTTAAACTTCTTTCCTTAATACAGATGAATTCACAACCCTTTCCTCCTACTCTTGTTTTCCAGAGATATGAATGATTTTCTCCCTGGCCAACGCTGGATTAGCAACACTGAATCAGAACTGGGTTTAGGTTTGATTTTAGAAGTGGATTTTAACCGTGTCTCTGTTTTGTTTTTAGCGACTGGTGAGAAACGAGTCTATGCAAAAAATAATGCCCCTTTAACTCGCGCTTTATTTTCAATCAATGATGTTATTGAATCAACAGAAAACATCAAAATATCTGTCAAAGAAGTTTTAGAAAATGAAGGGTTAATTACTTATAAAGGTATTGATGAAACAGATAACGAAGTTATTCTAGATGAAATAGATTTAAACCATCATATTCAATTTAACAAACCACAGGATCGTTTATTTACCGGTCAGTTTGATCCATCAGCCTGGTTTTTATTGCGTTATGAAACTTGGCGCAGGCAACAACTACACCAACAATCTGAAATTAAGGGATTACAGGGCGCTAGAGCTTCTCTAATTGCACATCAACTCTATATTGCACATGAAGCAGCCAGTCGCTTTGAACCTCGCATTATGCTTGCAGATGAAGTCGGCTTAGGAAAAACGATTGAAGCAGGATTAATTCTTCATCATCGACTCATTAATGACTTAAGCCAACGCCTGTTAATTATTGTTCCTGAAAGTTTATTACACCAATGGTTAGTTGAAATGCTAAGACGTTTTAATTTGATCTTTAGCATCTTTGACGAAGATCGATGTCTGGCAACCATTGAAGAAAACCCATTTGTTACTGAGCAATTAGTTCTTTGTTCTCAAGGTTTTTTTTCAGACAACCCTTTACGACAACAACAAGTTCTTGACGCTGGCTGGGATATGTTGGTAGTGGATGAAGCTCACCATCTGGAATGGAATGAAGAAAGCCCAAGTACTGATTATTTATTTATTGAACAATTAGCCAATACGATACCTGGGTTAATTCTATTAACTGCAACCCCCGAACAATTAGGAAAAGAAAGTCATTTTGCCCGATTAAGGCTACTTGACCCTGATAGATTTTATAAGTTTAATCAATTTTTAGCGGAGGAATCTCAATTTGAGCCTGTTGCTCATGCAGCCAAACTATTACTTTCAGGTGATATTGTAAGTAGCCAAGAACAAAAAACTCTTAAAGAACTACTCAAGCAAGATAATGTAGATTCATTATTATCTAATATAAATAACAAAGAAAATTCTAAAATCGCCAGAAAAGAGCTAATTGGCCTGCTATTAGACCATCATGGAACCGGTCGGATTTTATTTAGAAATTCTCGCCAAACAGTTCAGGGGTTCCCCGACAGAGAAAGTTATGGATACCCTCTAAAAGGGGAGTCTAGTGAATCAACGAACATGGAGGATAATCCCTATTTTCAATGGTTACTACAAAAACTGAGCGAATTAGAAGAAACTAGAGAAAAAACTCTTTTAATTTGTCATCATGCTGAAACTGTTATTCAATTAGAACAGACGTTAAAAAACCGAAAAGGTATTACTACTGCTATTTTTCATGAAGGCATGTCAATTGTTGAAAGAGATAGAGCGGCGGCTTATTTTTCTGATGAAGAAAGCACGGTTCCTTTACTCATTTGCTCAGAAATAGGCTCAGAAGGTAGAAACTTCCAATTTGTTCATCATCTAATTTTGTTTGATTTACCCACGAACCCTGACTTATTACAGCAGCGTATTGGACGATTAGACCGCATAGGGCAAAAAAATATTATTCAAATCCATATTCCATATTTATTAAACTCTCCCCAACATGTTCTTTATAGATGGTATGAAGAAGGGTTCAATGCATTTCAACATAATTGTTCGGCGGCATCACAAGTTGCCAGTGAGTTAAATAAAGAATTAGTCATCCTGCTTGAAAACCCTAACTATGAATCTGTTGGTTTATTTATTTCTAAAACTCAGCAGTTAAATCAAGTAATAGAACTTGAAATGCTAAATGGTCGCGACCAATTATTAGAGTTAAATTCCTGTCGACAAGAGCAAGCTCATGATTTAATTGACCAATTACATACGATTGATAATGACAATTCTTTATGGCCTTATATGGAATCATTATTTGATTGTTATGGTGTTAATTCTGAATATCATTCTACAGACTGTTACATTCTTAAACCCAGTGAGAACCTACGCATCTCCTACTTCCCTATGGTTCCTGAAGACGGTGTTACGGTGACATTTGATCGAAATATTGCTCTTGCCCGAGAAGATTTGCTATTTATTTCACAGGAACACCCCATGGTGATGACGGCTATGGATTTAGTGTTATCTAGTGAAACAGGAAATGCTGCTGTCAGTGTCATTAATCATCCAACTCTTAAAGCCGGTCAGTTTTTGCTTGAACTCTTGTTCATAGCTGAATGTAGTGCGCCTTCTGAATTAAAAATTGGCCGTTTTTTGCCTCATACACCGATTAGAATTTTAATAGATCAAAATAATAATGATGTAAGCGAAGCCATCAGTCACCAAAGCCTATTTGAAACCGGTGATAAATTTGACAAAGACCAGATAGTTAGTTTTTTAAGTAATCAACGCGAACATATATCTAACATGATAAAAACAGCAGAAAAATCGGCTATTGGTACAATGAATGAATTGGTGAATGAAAGCAATACCCTAATGATAGGGACACTTTCTTCCGAGATCAAACGATTAATTAGATTAAAAAAAATCAACCCAAGCATTAAAGAACAGGAAATTGAACAACTAAAAGAAACAGTTTTTCTTTCAGACAAAAATATCAGGCAAACACAATTAAGGTTAGATGCTATAAGATTCGTTATTACTAATTAAAAAAATATGGAGTTATAAATAGCGACCTAATTACATTGATGCATTGTCAACACAATTAGATTACCCTATGAAGATTATGTAAAACCAGCATTCTAAATTCTTAAAATCTAAATTATGCTTGAAGACATTTTTCCAAAATCAAATATTTCAATCAGAGATAATTTAAGATGGCTTTATATCCTCAGAAACTTGATGGTTTTAAGTGAATCAATCCTTAT
>CAZZIX010000169.1:0-1482 GCA_964654345.1 uncultured Methylomarinum sp. | reverse complement strand
ATTCTGACTTGTTGTACGTACACTATTTTGATTGCTTTTAACATACCATTGCCCGCTATTGAACCCCACTTACCCGACCCTCACTTAGTCAAGCACCCCGAATTACAACACTATTTACATTCAGTACAAGACCGAAATTATTTTAATCTACATATTTTTGGCATGTGGTTCGGGTTTGTTTTTAGTGCAGGGCTGGTTGCTTTTTTTGTTGCTAAGTTGTCAAAAACATTAAGAGAACGAGAACGTAGCCTTGCTGATGCAAGAGAAGATGCTTTACGTGATGAACGTGTTGTTTCTTTAGGTACATTAGCAGCCAGTGCTGCTCACGATATGGGAACACCATTGGGTACGATGGCAATCGTTGTACATGAAATGAAACTAGATTACCCAAAAAACAGATTTCTAGATTTACATAATAAAATGGACATTATGAGTCAACAAATTGATCGATGTAAACAGGCACTTTCCGTGCTTTCTGAATCTGCTGGTGAAATGCGAGCAGAATCAGGAAAACCAATGTTTGTTAAAAACTATATTGATGAAGTTCTCAACCAATGGAGAACACATAACACAACAACAAAACTTAATTTAAGCATCTCTCCAACTATTAATACAAAGGCCAAAATTATTGCAGACAGAACATTAACCCACTCCATTATCAACATATTAAATAATGCAGCTGAAGTTTCCCCATTAAATATGGGGCTTGATTTTATAGCTGATTGGAATGACCACCTCCTGTTTTTAAAAATAAGAGATTTTGGACCAGGTTTTCCAGATGAAATCGTTAAATTTGCTGGTAAACAACCTGTTGTTAGTGGCAAGCAAGGACTTGGAGTCGGTTTATTTCTTACTTATTCCACAATCAGCCATTTAGGCGGTAAAATAGAATTTTCTAATGCAGTGTCTGGCGGAGCATGCGTTAGAATCAACCTGCCTTTAACTTAAGGAGTGAGACAATATGGCCAAAGCTGAAATAGACAAACCAAACCTGTTACTGGTTGATGACGACGAAATTTTTTGTTCTGTCCTTAAACCCGCTTTTGAAAAGAGAAACTTTCAAGTTAGCGTTGCGAATGATGTAAACCAAGGCATTCTTCTAGCAGAACAAACTGAACCTGAATATGCAGTGATTGATTTGCGTATTGGCTTTGATTCTGGCCTGGAAATGGTTAAAACATTAATATCCCTTGATGATAATACTCAAATTGTTATGCTTACGGGTTTTGCCAGTATTGCTACAGCAGTAGAAGCTATAAAACTTGGAGCAATACATTACCTAACCAAACCCGCTAATGCTGATGAAATTGTTAATGCCCTCTATAAAAATGAAGGAGACTCTTCCATTTTAATCAATCAAAACCCACTCTCTGTAAAACGATTAGAATGGGAACATTTACAAAAAGTATTAATGCAACATGATGGCAATATTTCAGCAGCGGCACGGGCTTTAAAAATGCATAGAAGAACCTTACAAAGAAA
>CAZZIX010000168.1:0-5948 GCA_964654345.1 uncultured Methylomarinum sp. | reverse complement strand
CTGCTGAAGGACATGCTTTTAGAAAAGATGAGTTAAACGCAATGCTTGAATTAGCCGAACATGGAATTACTCAATTATTAGGAAAACAACGAGAAGCTCTTGAAGCTGTAAAGTGATAGTTAGGCTTACATTTTTACACATGGGGAAACTACAATGAATTTTTTGACATTAGTGATGGTTGTTACCTTGTTTTTTACTGTACCTACGTGGGCGGAAAGCCTGGCTGAGCCCCAGAAAAATGCAGTTAGATCTGCGAAGCAGTACTTCAGTATGCAGGGCTTCTCGTGCAAGGGTCTCATTCAACAACTTTCATCGAGTGCCGGAGACAAATATACCGTGGCACAAGCCACTTTCGGGACACAGAAAGCAGGTGCTTGCCAATAGGCCAAGGGTGCAGCAGCCTACAAGTCATTCCACTTCGCAAAAAGCGGCGTTCCGCTACGCTTCACTCTGCTTTTTGCGTCAAGTGAATTCGGTCGTTATAGTACTCCATCAATAATATAGGTGGAGTATTTAGAATATATTGAATCATTTATTTTTAGCTTTTAATTTGGCAAACATCTGTTTTTGTTTTTTTAAAAGAATAGCTTTTTCTTCTGCTTGTTGTTCTAAGCGTTTTTGTTTATTTAAAAAACGTAGTTTAGCGTTATCTGCATCTACTTTATCCCAAAAGGTAGTTGAATCTATTGGCTTCATGATAATGCAATCAACTGGACAAGGTGCTACGCATAAATCACAGCCAGTGCACTCAGAGCTTATCACTGTGTGCATTTGTTTGTTTGCGCCTAATATCGCATCCACTGGACAGGGGGGGAGACATTTAGTGCAGCCGATACAATCTTCTTCGATGATAAAGGCAACTTTTCTGGGTTGTTCTGTACCAAAGGCAGGGTTAAGAGGCTTTTCCTCTACTTGTAATAATTTAGCCAGTTTTTTTATGCCTATACTACCGCCAGGTGGACACTGATTAATATCAGCTTTTCCTTTAACAATAGCTTGGGCATAAGGTTTACAGCCAGAAAAACCACATTTAGTACATTGTGTTTGCGGTAGCAAGTTATCAATCTGATTAACTTGTTCTTCCACAGAAAAAGACTGGCTCATTATTTAAATCAGTATCCAGCCATTAAGGCTTCAATATCATTTTCTACGCTATCAATTCCTTTTAAACCATATTTACTGGATAATAATTCCAAAATATTTTCTGTAAAAAATGGTGGTAGTGTTGGGCCTATTCGAATATTTTTAAAGTCTAATGCAAAAAGGGCAAGCATCATTAAAATAGTTTTTTGCTCGTACCAGGCTATTTCAAAAGAAACGGGTAAAGCACTTAATTTTTCTAAGCTTAATGCTTTTTGTAACCCTTTTAAAAAATTGATAATGGCATAAAAGTCATTGCTTTGCCCTACATCAAGCAGTCTTGGAATGCCATCAATAATACCAAAATCATGTTGGTAAAATCGATATTTTGTATCACCAGCAGTAATAAGCAACGCATCTTCTGGTAATGATTCGGCTAGCCCAGTGTAATATTTACGTTCTTTATGTCGCCCATCTGTACCTGCAAGTACAATGATACGTCTAATTTTCTGGGTATTGATAGCGCTGGCTATTTTATCAGTTAAAGCAGTTAGAGCTTTATTGCCATACCCGGTGGTAAATTGTCCTTCCGTTAAAGGCGTGGGGGCTTCGCTTTGTATGGCTATTTCTATTATTTTAGTAAAGTCTTTACGCTGCCCTGGTTTACGATCAGCTATATGAGGAATATCAGGCCAGCCTACCATGCCCGTACTAAATAATTTTTCTTGATAGGTCTTTTTGGGCTGTTGAATGCTGTTTGTTGTGACCAGAATTGGGCCATTAAATTTAGGAAACTCAGTTTTTTGGCTTTGCCAGGCACCACCATAATTACCCACTAGGTTGAAGTATTTTTTTAGCGCTGGATAGGCGTGTGCTGAAATCGCTTCCCCGTGTGTGTAGACATCTATACCTGTACCAGCCGTTTGTTCTAACAAGTCTTCAATATCTTGAAGATCGTGTCCAGAAACTAGAATTCCAGGATTATTCTGCGTGTCCAGATAGACTTTTGTTGGGACTGGGTTGCCAAATTTAGTATTATTTGCCTTTTCAAGCTGCCCCATGGCGACTAAACCAAGTTGCCCCGCTCTAAGTAGCATGGGAAGAATATTTTCTAAGCTATTACCTTCATCCAGAGTAAAACTAAGTGATTGATGTAAAAAACGATATTGTTCAACATCTTCAATATTTAATTCTAGATTATGGATTGCTAAAGAACCAAGTCCTTTAATTGCATAGAGAAGACATTCTTGCAAATTTAGAATATCTTCATCTAATCGCGCCATATCTCGCTCAACACCTACGGTTGAACCTTTTTCAGTTAACTCTTCTTCATTTTGGTTGGTAAATTGCCATTCAGCTTCTTCGGGTAAAGGTTGATTAAATTCCTCATTATACTTTTGATGATAGGCCGTTAAAAACTGGTTTCTAATTGAATTTTTTCGCCTCACTGATTCTTCTATCATGCTGATAAAATCAGTTGGAGAAAAATTAACATTAGTGACCATTGCATAGAGTGCTTTTGCCAAAAACTGATTCGTTTTATTACTAACCAGATTAAATTCTTCCGCACGATAAGTATAAAATGCCAACCCTTTTAAGCTAAACATCAGCATGTCATGCAAGCTAGAGACGTTAGCTTTTTTTCCGCAAATCCCAGTCGTATCGCAAGCT
This sequence comes from uncultured Methylomarinum sp., assembly GCA_964654345.1. Lineage (GTDB taxonomy): Bacteria > Pseudomonadota > Gammaproteobacteria > Methylococcales > Methylomonadaceae > QPIN01. The sequence continues at coordinate 3,197 of CAZZIX010000168.1, read as the reverse complement.
ATATTTTTTTTGGCTTCTTGGCAGTGATAACAAAACATATCTTATTTTTATTTAACTCGCATACCTGCTTTAGCACCTTGATCAGGACTTAACACCCATAAATCTTCTCCACCTGGGCCAGCTGCAAGCACCATTCCCTCAGATAAACCGAAACGCATTTTTCTTGGTTTTAGATTAGCGACTACAACGGTTAATTTACCTTCCAAATCTTCGGGGGCATAGGCAGATTTTATTCCTGCAAAAATATTTCGTGTTTCATCGCCAATATCAACGGTGAGTTGTAATAATTTATCGGCTCCTTCTACATGATTAGCTTTTACAATTTTAGCAATTCGTAAATCAATTTTTGCAAAATCATCAAACTCAATAGTATCAGCAATGGCTTCACAAGTTGTTATTTTTGGCGCAGCAGTTGTTTTCAAATTTTCTTTTGATGCTTCTATAATAGCTTCAATTTTATCAGCTTCAACACGAGTCATTAATGGTTTGAATTTATTAATTTTATGATCAAGTAAAGGCTGTGCGGTTGCAGGCCAGTTCTGTGGCTCAATATTTAGAAATTTTTCTGTATTTTCTGCCAGCACAGGAATCACTGGTTTTAGATACACTACTAAGAGACGAAAAAGATTAATACCTACTGAGCAAATATTATGTAACTCAGTATCACGACCCTCTTCTTTAGCAACAATCCATGGCTTTTTTTCATCTATATATTGATTAGCTTTATCAGCTAGCGCCATGATTTCACGCATTGCCTTCCCAAATTCACGACCTTCGTATAACGCCGTAATAGACTCATTAGCATCAACAAATTCTTTGAATAATTCTGGTTCTGAAAGGCTGGTAGACAATTTTCCATCAAAACGTTTTTTGATAAAACCACTACAGCGACTAGCGATATTAACAACTTTTCCAACTAAATCAGAATTTACACGTTGAGTAAAATCATCAAAGTTTAGATCAAGATCGTCAATACCATCGGTTAATTTAGCCGCAAAATAATAACGTAGGTATTCAGGGTTTAAATGATCCAGATAGGTACGAGCTTTAATAAAAGTACCTCGCGACTTGGACATTTTTTCGCCATTTACAGTTAAAAACCCGTGGGCAAAAACAGCATTAGGTGTTCTAAAATTAGCACCGCTTAACATGGCCGGCCAGAATAGTGCATGAAAGTAGATAATATCTTTACCGATAAAATGATAAAGCTCCACATCACTGTCTTTGCCCCAAAACTCATCAAAATCAAGCTCCTGTTTATCACAGAAATTTTTAAAACTAGCCATGTAACCAATGGGAGCGTCTAGCCAAACGTAAAAATATTTACCAGGTGCATCGGGAATTTCAAAACCAAAATATGGAGCATCACGGGAAATATCCCATTGCTTTAAACCATTTTCTAGCCATTCTGCCATTTTATTTTTAACTTCTGGCTGCAAATGTCCTTCAGCTGTAGTCCAGTCGCTGAGTAGTTCAGTAAAATTACCAAGGTTAAAGAAATAATGTTCGGAGTCTTTTTCAATGGGTTTTTCGCCAGAAACAACCGAGACAGCATTTTTTAATTCTGTGGGAGAATAAGTTGCGCCGCAAGCTTCACAATTATCACCATATTGTTCTTTTACTCCACATTTAGGACAGTCACCTTTAATAAAACGATCAGGTAAAAACATATTTTTAACTGGATCAAAAGCTTGGCTAATGGTACGTTGACTTATATGTCCTCCATCACGTAGACGAGTATAAATTAGCTCTGCAAATTCTTTATTCTCAGGGGAATGGGTGGTGTGGTAGTTATCAAACTCTACACCAAATTCATCAAAATCTGCTCGATGTTCTTTTTCGACTTGTGCAACCAGTTCCTCAGGGCTTATGCCCTCACTATCAGCCCGTAGCATAATAGGTGTACCATGCGTGTCGTCAGCACAAACGTAATAACATTGATTACCCTGCTGTTTTTGAAAACGCACCCAAATATCGGTTTGAATATATTCAACCAAATGGCCTATATGAATTGGGCCATTGGCATAAGGTAGTGCACTAGTAACAAGAATTTTTCTATCGGACATGGAAGTTAAAATGGTGGCAAGGCAAAATGTAACTCATGATTATGGCATAATTTTAGATCATTTTCTTGGTCATGTTTTTCTACGGGTGTGATTATAAAGTAAACGGAGGTATTTGTAGGTTGGGCTGCCGGCTCTTTGGCAACCCAACAAACGGTATGCTAAAAATGTTAGGTTAACGATAGAGCTGTTAGCCTAATCTACGAGAGAGTTGACAAGTTGATTTTTAATATTGCGAGACAAGAATATTAATGATAAATACTTCAGCTTTACTTCACTTGGTAATCGTACCTTTTCTAATCGGATCTTTATTTAAATCTGGATGTTTTTTTCTTATTATTTATTCTACATATATATCATAAATCAAATTCAGGTTAAACTGATAGGTAAATCCCCTAGCTTAAGTCTATCTAATTTTCATGACAAAATTTTCTCCTAAAGCCGATTTTTCTTCATTTATGTTCTCTGCTGAGATTTTAAATGCCATTAAAAAAGCTGGCTACGAACACCCAACTGACATACAGCTAGAGGCTATACCCGTTGTGTTAGATGGAAAAGATGTGCTCGCAAGGGCAGAAACAGGCTCAGGTAAAACCGCTACCTATGTGTTGCCATTATTGGAAAATCTAAGTACAAAAAACATCTATAGACAAAATAAACCTTATAACAAATTTAATGGTATAGATAGAGCAAAGAGTAATTGTGTTCAAGTTTTAGTTCTAGTTCCCACACGTGAATTAGCCATACAAATTTGTGATGTCTTTAAGCAGTTCTCTGAAAATATTAAGCCAGAAATTAAATGCTTAAGTGTATACGGTGGCGTAAAAATCAACCCACAAATGATGGCTTTACGCAGCGGTACAGATATTTTAATTTCTACACCAGGACGTTTACTAGATTTAGTCAGCCAGAATGCGATTAAATTTAATCAGATTAAAGCCTTGGTTATTGATGAGGTTGATCGTTTGATGAAGGGCGATTTTCATGAAGAGATAAATAAAATTATGAAGTTGTTGCCTAACAAACGGCAAAACCTGATGTTTACTGCAACCTTTCCAGATAATATTAGATCGCTAGTTCGTGAAGAGATGAATAATCCAGAAATAGTTAATATGGATGAGTTTGTTGAAGAAG
>CAZZIX010000167.1:1293-6004 GCA_964654345.1 uncultured Methylomarinum sp. | reverse complement strand
TTAAGTCAAAATAACTCACTTCTGAGTCATCTTGATTGGTGCAGACTAAAAAAGGCTCTGCATTATTTTTTCCTGCCAGCATTTGTATCTGAATCGGGTAATGCCACCAACCTAAATATAAACAACCACTTAAAATTAGCGTACTAAAAAGACTCGCCCCTGTCGCTAACCATTTATCCTGAGGTAAACGACGGCTAACATCCGCTTTTAATATCTTAGCAACATCACTTAACCAACGTACTGGCTTCACATGGACGTTAAGTTTTTTAAGTTCTTTTACTTCAGATAATTCTATGACAGGGAGGTCTTTGTCATCTTGCTGATAATAATAAGGTGTAAAGCAATATAAGTCTTCGTCTGATAATAAAGTATTTGAGCGACGTTTTTCAATTAATAATTGTAGCTTCTGTTGAATACCACCAACACTTTCAATAGCGACATCATGGTTATGATGTTGATTTTTAAACGTATCTTTACTTAGTTTTCCAGTCGCAATGACATGATGAATAGGGCTTTGACTTGCATTGGTTAACAAAGCTATCGCCAAACCTAATTGAGCGCTTTCACCCTCACAATCTAAAACATTAACACTATGCAAGCGTTGATTATCCAGCCAACTATATTTTTTATATTTTTGATAAACTGCCCAAAAAGGAATTTTTAGTCCTAACTTGCGTACAGAATTAATTGCTTGTAAACCATCTTCATATAAGCCTACTCGTCTTAATTCAGCGGCAATATAATGCCAATCTTTATCCAACGACTTCGTGTCTAATTCACTTTGTCCGAAGCTTTGGTTTTCACAATAAATTTCAAGCAATTGATTTGGCTGGTCAGTTAATTCTACTAAGGGAATATAAACGGTAGAACGTAATGTTTCCATTGTCATTCCTTGAGCTTTTTTGTTGATCATACTATTTTATGATACGCCTAAACTAATTAAGGCTTCATCTAAAGTGATTACTGCTTTTACTTCAAAGTTTAACTTAGCTAAACGATGCACTAAAGGATCAGCTGTTTCGTTTAATAAGTGCGCAGGAATAAATAATGCTACTAGATAGGGTTGTTTTCCAAGTGCTAGAATTGCTGCTATTTGAGTTTCAAAATAATGGCTACCTGAAATAGATAAATCAGAACTGTGAATATCTATCCCACCTATGGCAATAATTTTATGATACTGACAATTTCTTTGTTGTAGAAATACGGCTAAAGTCAACCCTAAACTAATTGAGTGACTGTTTAAATTTGGAAGATGATGACTTAAATATAAGTGGCTGGCTGATATTTTTGGATGACTAAAACGGTTTAAAATCACCTCTGTTATTGCTACTTCTTTTGCTAAACCGCTATTTTTTAAGTCTTGAAAATTCACGCCACCAAAATTGGCTGATTCACTTATAATTTCTAAAAAAATACCTTTAGGCTTTATTCCCAAATTAACCACAGGAATTAAAATAAATTTACGCATCACCCTGCTCTATAAGAGAAATCACTGGGCGTAATAGAGCTTGGCGTAGAGTCTGAGTATTTTCTAAAGTATCGTCAACGCCCTCACCATCCTCATCTAAATGAAGAACAGTAATTAAATCATCTTTATTATTTTCAGCAGAAATTCCAATTAACTTATGAGCATATTTACTACTCGCTAAACCTAATGCCTCCACCATTAGTTTTACTTTATTTTCAGATAACTCAGTGACTGTTATCCGAAATTGTTTGTTGCTTGAAAGTAAGGATTTTTCGGGCAAAGCATCATTTGTTTTTCGAGTATCGGCAGCTAATCGTTGTACATCAGTTAAATAGCTAAATTTTAGAGTTGGAAAGGCAACAATCTTTGCCAATTTTTTTCCACGTTTTAGCCATGCGGAATAATTCTCCGTTTCTAAACGCTTGGGTAACCCTGCCAAAAAAAGATCTATCGTTTGCTCTGAAACAGGCTCTTCTATATCAACCAGCATTAACCGATTATAGGCTTCTTGCCAGACTTGTTGAGGGGTTGGTATCATAAATGATTCTCCAAAAAGTTATATTATTTAATAATCTTCTAGCCAGGCCTTTGCATCTTCTACATCAATATGTTTTTTGATAATGCGCTGAGTAATTCGTATTAATTTATCTGCCAATTTTTCACCCTCTAAATTGGAATAAGTATCATCAGCTTTAATAGCGTTTGAAAACTCGGAATCATTAAATACTCCATATTCAGAATATAGAGACCGGTGTAAAATAAGCACTTGTTCAAAAAAATAGGCTGTTACTGTGGTAAAACTATCAGCATGGTCAATTAATAATTGCTTTAAAGCTGTTTCCATTTCTGTCGAATTATTTTCATTATCAGGATAGGTATCAGTCAGGTTTGTATTTTCATCATCAAAAGAAATAATATCTATTTTTAATAATGCTCTACCTACAACACTTTGACTAAACTCAGTAAAATCTTCAAAACCTGCGATTTTTGTCTTTTCATTCGACATTGTTATAAAAGCCTGTTGATAGGCTGAATAAATATCTTTTTTGTCCCCAGTTATTAAATAGCTATCTGCTGTTTTTTTTAGTTGTTTTAAAGCTCGCAACTTGCCAATAGACAATTCACCTTGCCATTGATGGGGTGGCAGACCACAACTGCGCAATAATCCATAACTTTCATTCAGTGAGACTAAAATACGTTCAAGCAATGGAATATACCAAGCGGGTGATTCAGTTAAACTTTTTACCAAGGGTGTTGGTACTGCCTCTATTACATCGAACAAAGAGATTTCTTCTACTAATTCAGTACTGTTATTCCCAGAAATAAAATGAAAAATGCCATATTTTTCACGATAGGTTTTAGAAACCATTCCCATCTCTTTCAATTGATGGCATTGCCGTTTTAAAATATTCGCGGTTTTTTTGAAAAACAAATCATGAATACATGATTTGTTTTTTTTCCGCTTAATTCGAGTTCTTAGCCATTTTTTATCTTCGCTGTAGCGAAAAAACATCAATAACAACAAATGAAGATTAGTAGGTAAAGATTTATGTTTACTCACGATAGTTAAGCGTTTTGCTAATACATCTTGAGTATAATAAATACATTCTGTATGTAATTTTTTTGTACTGCCATCGGGCAAATAATATTCGATTAATAAATCAGAAGGTTTTTGACTAAAATCACGAAATAACAACTTACGACGATAAGTCTGTTTATTTAAAGTCAGCATTAATTTTATAGCAACTCGGTCTTTTAACGGAATACGTTTATCTTCCGACTCTGGGTTAGTCAAATAGAGAGTTAAAATTCTACTCAGGTCTATCGCAAAATCGGTAACAATACGAGGGGGTTGAGCCATAAAATGTCCTTACAAAAGTTTAAACTTCAATGCTTGCTAGAAGAGTAATATATGTCTTTAAAATGATGATTAATCTTATACTTCAAGATGAAATTATAAAGTTAATTATGATTTTTTTAGATATACTTTGCGCGGGGTCACGGATGCGGAATTTATAGCGAGATGATTTTTGTCGATGCAACGACTGTACACAAGAGGTAGAACGGTATGGAACGGCTTGAGGTGCTAATATGAGTGCGTAGCAAAGCTATACAACCATTTTAGTAACACAGCCTACAGGTAAAAAAAAGATCAACCGATAAAAATCTGCATACGTGACTGCACGAAGATCATCCGGGTAGGTTATTTATTGCGAGTTGCCTAACATTATTCTGGAATAATCAGCATTTGATCAACCTCAATAACATCTTTATCCGAAATTTTATTTAACTGCAATAACTGACTTCGACTGACTTTGAAACGACGAGATAGATTATTGATCGTATCGCCAGATTTAACTTTATACAATTTTTCGTTTACCCCGTTTTTATCACTGGGTATTTGAGCCGGTTTATCTTCTACTGGCTCTTGAGTTCTTTGGGTAGCAGCCTCAAGTTCGGCTCTATGTTTTTCTATTTGAACAGCAAGGTTTTCTACTTCATCTGTAAGAGCTTCTTTTTCTGCTTCTAACTTAGTTGTTGACTCAGGAACAGAAGATTGTAGTTCAGGTATGGAAATTTTTGTTACTGCTGATTCAGCACTCATTTGCTCATTTAATTCTGCAGGCAAAACTTGAACTGAATAATCTCCTGGTTCCAAGACAGTTTGATAAAACCATGCACCGGATTTATCAATATCTATTTTTTTAATTCTCTCGCCATTTAACATTAACTGCAAAAAGCTATTAGGTTCACCATTACCAGAAAGTTTTAAGATACCTTGGGTTAGATCACTTGTTACTGGTTTGATAGTTGGTGATATTATTTTTTTTACTTCTTCAATTGGTTTAGCAACCTGCCTAACTTCTTCTACTGGCGTTTCCACAGGAGATATTGCTGTTACTGGTGCTTTGACGACGTCTGTTTTTGATAGTTCTTTTTCTGGAATAATAGCTGAATCAGCTGTTTTTATCGCAGAGCTTCCCTTAATTGAATTCTCAGTTTCTAGTGGCTGTGATTTGCTTTTATAATATGTTTGTGGCTCAGCTTCATCTGTTTTTGCGGTTGTTTGATTGGAAAGATTATCTATATCCGTCACATTACCGTTTCCAAGAAACTGCCAGAGAAATACCCCTGCTAATAAAAAAACGGCAACAACAGCCGCTTTATCTACAAATTCTAATTCAGAATTTTCATGTAATTCATCAGACATTTTCTTATCCTATTTTGTTGTGATAGCAAAAA
>CAZZIX010000167.1:0-1193 GCA_964654345.1 uncultured Methylomarinum sp. | reverse complement strand
CCTAGACCAAAAGCTAGTGCAAGAGCAACTGCTACACTACCCAATGTAAAACCAAATGCCATGTTAACAATATTATCAGCAAGTCCCATTGCTTTTAATCCCATAGCTAAAACCAGGCCAATAATAGCAACACGTGCAATATTTGCTAGTCCAGTATTGCCAGAAGCTGATAGTTTTTTATGTGCAATTGTACTTAGGAAATTACCTATAATTAATATAACTCCACCCACTAATATGCCTCCACCAAATTGCAATACTTTAGCGAATATAGTTGAGATAATATCTATTCCTAAAACATTTACAGCAGCAGTTGAAGCCGCCATCATAGAAAAGAACATAATAGTTCCACCAATCAGTTTAGTCGGTGTAAAGCTTTTAGAAAACATGCCTTGAACACCCAGCTTTTGAGGCATTGAATCTATTCCCATGCCATCAAGTAAACCAGTCAGCATAAATACAACAAATTTTGAAACATAGTAAGCTACTAGTAATATTATTGCTGCACCAATAATATTAGGAACTGCAGACATTAGATTTTGAATCATCGCTGATGCCGGCTCAGAAATCGCTGGAATATTTAAAACACCAAGAGCACTGACAATAATAGGGAGTAAAATACCACCAAAAATAAAAGCACTACCAAATGCAGAAACCTTTATATCAGAATTGCCGGTTCGTTCAGCAATTTGGTTGTCAACTTTAGTCAACCCCATGCCAACCAATTGTGAAACAATTTTTGCAATAATCCATCCTGCGTAGCCGATAACGCCAGCTCCAATTACGTTTGGAATGGCATCCATAAATTTGTTTAACATTTCTTTTAACGGCTCTAGCACATCTGTCATTCCAAAATGCTGTAATACTGCCATTAGAACAAATATGGTAAGCAATCCTTTAAGTAAAGATGTAATCGGGGAAGTTAAATCGGTAATTGAACCATCTGTATTGGTTTGTTTTAAGAATGAGACATTCGATAAAATGCGTCCAAAAAAACCGGTAATTATTTTTACGACAATTAACCCAACAATAAGAATTAATAATCCAACCAAGGCATGCCCAAGTGCCCCTGATCCTGCTTCTCCTAAGAAGCCAGTTAGTTTACTGATAATATCCGACATAGTGTTTTCCTAAAAAAATTGGTAGAGTGAACGCTAAGGTTACTATATAAACACTTAAAAAGTATAGGTATATTT
>CAZZIX010000166.1:2935-6020 GCA_964654345.1 uncultured Methylomarinum sp. | reverse complement strand
ACCTTCAATTTCCAGAATTTCAGCATCAGATTCTAAACCAAGTTTTGAAAATGATGGAACTAAGTTCCAATCAACTCTGCAAGCGGGGTGATCAGTTCCAGCAATGCTTTGTAAAAATGCAACCTGAACTAAATCAACATAATCTGCTTTTTCACACTCATCTCTTTGAAAGTTAACATATTCAGAAGCTACTGATTTTAATTCATTAGGGAAATCCCAGGTATCCATAATGAGCTTACCAATTGGAGGGTGAGCTTTTTCCATTAGTTTATTGAGTCGTGAGGGACTATCTCTAAACTCAGGAATATCCTCAACCAGCATTAGGATTGGAAGTTTTCCGATTTGATGAATCAAACCAGCCAACATAGCTTCATCGGGATTTAAATGAGGAACAAAGGAAGCTAAAGCACGACTAATTGAAGAGACATTGACACCTTGCTCCCAAGTTTCACGAAAATATTTTTCTAAAAGAGGCGAACTTGGAGAGAACATTTGCTGCATCACCATACTGGTGATTAATGTTTTGATTGTTGAACTTCCAAGACGAGTCACCGCCATTTGAATGCTATTGACTTCAACTGACCCTTTATATAAAGGGCTATTAGCAACTTGTATCAATCTGGTAGATAATGCGGCATCTGTAACAATCATATCCGCGAGTTCCTGTGACGTTGCTTCACCTTTAGAAACAGCATCTCTTACCTTTAATGCAATATCAGGTAATGTAGGTAAAACTAAGCGGTTTGCATCAAGTTCTTCTTGAACGTGAACAAGAAAATCCTGGACTGATTTGAATTGCATTATTTAATAAACCTTTAGTGAAAATCTATAAGATTAATCTTATCCTTATTTGGAGTATCAAGGGTAAGATTTTGTAATTCAGTGTCAGAGTTTTGTATAACAGTTAACATTCTGGTTATTTCATCATTAGACTGGGTTGATAAAACCTTACCTATGGCTTGTTCACTATTATTCTTAACTATCTGAATACTCCCTTTAAGCATAGCAGTGGGATGACATTCTGCAAGGAATAATTGACGTTTTGCTTTACCTAAATAATGAGTTCTGGCAACGATCTCTTGTCCCGTATAACAGCCTTTGTCAAAACTTATTCCTCCTAACTTATCTATATTCAACATTTGTGGGATATATTCTTCAGATGTTGCTAAATCAAGCCAGGGAATACCTTCTGAAATATCTTGAAATTTCCATGTGGATGAATTGACAGCGATTACATTTTGCTTATGTGTTAACTGAGTCCAGAGAGCGGATATTTCTGTTTCAGGATTGATTATTAAATATCGGTTGTTCCTTGAAGAAATTTTTATAGTTGATTGACTAATCTCAAATTGATTTTTTGGAAGTGATGGTAATATAGTTGTGTTGGAAGAAGTCAAGCCTATTAAACATAGTTCATCGGTTATATTTTGAATTTTTACCGCAGAACGCAAAATATACATGCGCAACTTAGTAATGACTTTGTCCGTTAGGTCGGTGGGTAAAACTATAAAATACGCATCATTTTTTTTATAAATGAGCAGAGTAGTAATGGCTCGACCTTTTGCATTGCAAAATGCAGAATAAAAACTAGTAGAGTCAGATAGATTATTAATATTACAGGTGAGTTGGCCTTGTAAAAACTGCACTGCATCTGTTCCTGTGATTTTTAAAACGGATAGATGAGTAATGGGTGTGACTGTATGTTCGCTTGATTGTTGGTTTTCAGGAAAAGTGATTTCTAGTTCAGGGGTAATAGTGGCATTATTTGATTTTAAAAAATCAATCCAGTTTTTATTCATAAGAGGTAATGAAGTTTAATGATAACAACAAAAATAAGTGTTTAAGTGATATATTTGATGATGTATTATAAAGCAACTCTAAAGAAGAAAATGCTATGAGACAAACAAACCGACCTCTTTCACCTCATTTACAAGTTTATAAATTACCTTTAACCGGTATCATATCAATCACACACCGTATGACAGGTGTTATTTTAGCCCTAGGGCTTATTTTATATGTTGCTAGCTTCTTTTATATATTACAAGGTAATGAAGCTTATTCAGAATTACAATCGTTTTTGGATTACACGCTAATCCGCATTGCACTCTGGTTTTTTATTTATGCTTTATTTTTTCATCTTTGTCATGGAATCAGGCATTTAATTTGGGATGTCGGTGAAGGTTTTGACAGAGATGATATGGATAGAAATGCCATCATTGAATTGGCTTTATCTTTAGTTTTAACCCTTATTTTTTATTAAGCTTATGGATTTTCAAGCACCTTTAGCAAAAGTGAGAGGACTGGGTTCTGCAAAAGCAGGAACAGGCCATTTTTGGATGCAAAGAATTACGGCTATTACTTTGATTCCATTATCATTATGGATGGTTTCATTTACTCAGCATTTACTGGATGCCTCGCATGAGGAAATAGTGACCTGGTTAGCTGGCCCTTTGGATACAGTATTAGCCATTGCTTGGGTAGTCGCCGCTTTTTATCATGCAGCATTAGGCTTACAAGTTGTTATTGAAGATTATGTGCATACAGAATGGATAAAAATATCGTCAATTTGGGTGATGAAATTAAGTTTTTTATTTTTTGCAATAGCGGCAATTGTTGCGCTATTTAAAATATCAATGATGGGATAAGCAATGGCTAAGGACTATAAAATCATAGAACATTTCTACGATACGATTGTTGTAGGGGCCGGTGGTGCAGGTTTACGGGCTACTTTTGGTATGGCAGAAAAAGGCCTAAAAACAGCCTGTATTACAAAAGTATTTCCGACTCGTAGTCATACAGTCGCAGCACAAGGGGGGATTAGTGCTGCTTTAGGAAATATGGGGGAGGATGACTGGCGTTGGCATATGTACGATACGGTTAAAGGTTCTGATTGGCTAGGCGATCAGGATGCTATTGAATATATGTGCCGAGAAGCAATTCCAGCGATTATTGAATTAGAACATTACGGTGTGCCATTTTCTAGAACGGAAGACGGCAAAATTTACCAACGTGCCTTTGGTGGAATGACCACAGATTTTGGTAAAGGAACTGCCCAAAGAACCTGTGCCGCAGCAGATGTAACAGG
>CAZZIX010000166.1:0-2835 GCA_964654345.1 uncultured Methylomarinum sp. | reverse complement strand
CATATAGAACATCTAGACCCAGAGATAACTAAAGAAAGGTTACCGGGCATTTCAGAAACGGCCAAAATTTTTGCTGATGTAGATGTAACGCGACAGCCTATCCCTGTTTTGCCGACGGTTCACTACAATATGGGCGGTATTCCAACTAACTATAAAGCAGAAGTTGTGACATTAAAAAATGGTAATCCAGACGCAATTGTACCTGGTTTAATGGCCATAGGTGAAGCGGCTTGTGTATCTGTACATGGAGCAAATCGCTTAGGGTCTAATTCTTTATTAGATTTAGTAGTTTTTGGTCGATCAGCTGCTCAACGATGCTCAGAATTGATTAAGCCAGATACCAAACATACCCCTTTAAAAAAAGGTGCGTGTGACAAGGCTTTAGCTAGATTTGATCGTATTCGATATGCAAAAGGCTCAGAGAAACCTGCTGAAATTAGGCTAAAAATGCAAAAAACCATGCAAAGCCATGCCTCTGTTTTTAGAACAGGTGAGGTCTTAGAAGAGGGTGTTGAGGCATTAAAAAAAATAAGATCCTCATTTGCCAATGTTAGTGTGGAGGATACATCACTTATCTGGAATACAGATTTAGTTGAAACATTAGAATTAGATAACTTACTTGATCAAGCTTATGTCACTATTGCTGCTGCTGCCAATAGAAAGGAAAGTCGAGGAGGGCATGCAAGAGAAGATTATCCTGAGCGAGATGATAAAGACTGGCTAAAACATTCTTTACTGTGGTTAACAGATGATAAAGTGAAAATCGGCTACAGACCTGTTCATATGTACACGTTAACCGATGAAGTTAAAGTTATCCCACCCAAAAAGAGGGTTTACTAATGGTTGAATTTCTACTCCCTAAAAATTCAGTTTTAAAAAAAGGTAAAGAGTTCCCTGCACCAAAAAATGCAATGAGAACAAAACGCTTTGAAGTTTATCGTTGGAATCCAGATTCAGGAGAAAACCCTAGGGTTGATACTTTTCATATTGATTTAGATAGCTGTGGCCCCATGGTGTTAGACGCAGTATTAAAAATCAAAAACGAAATTGACACCACATTAGCTTTTAGGCGGTCTTGCAGAGAAGGTGTCTGTGGCTCATGTGCAATGAATGTGAATGGAAAAAACACGCTGGTTTGTATTAAAGCGATAGAAGATTACGAAGGAACGATTAAAATATTTCCTCTACCTCATATGGATGTGGTTAAAGATTTAGTGGCAGATATGACCAATTTTTTTGCCCAGTATGCATCAATCAAACCTTGGATTGAAACTCAAACGCCTGCACCAGCAGATAGAGAAAGATTGCAAAGCAAGGAAGAGAGAAAAAAATTAGATGGTTTATATGAGTGCGTACTTTGTGCTTGTTGCTCGACCAGTTGTCCAAGTTATTGGTGGAATAGTGATAAATATTTGGGCCCCGCTGTTTTATTGCAAGCCTCTCGTTGGTTAGAAGATAGCCGAGATGAGAACGCAGGAGAGCGCTTGGATGAATTAGAAGACCCTTATAAACTCTACCGCTGCCATACTATTATGAGTTGCACAGATACCTGCCCAAAAGGACTAAATCCAGCTAAAGCGATAGCTGATATTAAAAAAATGATGGTAATTAGGCAGCAGGGATAGAGAGAAAATTGTTAAATAAATGTTAGGCTAACAGCTCCATCGTTAACCTAACAGCGGATAAAAAAGTAGCAATGAAATCTTTAGCAAAATTAAAATGGCGCTGCCGAAGGGGTACTAAAGAGCTAGACTATTTATTAGAAGCCTATTTAGAACAACATTATCAGGATGCAAACAAAAAGGAACAGAATCTATTTATAGAGCTTCTGACGCCTGCACCAGCAGATAGAGAAAGATTGCAAAGCAAGGAAGAGAGAAAAAAATTAGATGGTTTATATGAGTGCGTACTTTGTGCTTGTTGCTCGACCAGTTGTCCAAGTTATTGGTGGAATAGTGATAAATATTTGGGCCCCGCTGTTTTATTGCAAGCCTCTCGTTGGTTAGAAGATAGCCGAGATGAGAACGCAGGAGAGCGCTTGGATGAATTAGAAGACCCTTATAAACTCTACCGCTGCCATACTATTATGAGTTGCACAGATACCTGCCCAAAAGGACTAAATCCAGCTAAAGCGATAGCTGATATTAAAAAAATGATGGTAATTAGGCAGCAGGGATAGAGAGAAAATTGTTAAATAAATGTTAGGCTAACAGCTCCATCGTTAACCTAACAGCGGATAAAAAAGTAGCAATGAAATCTTTAGCAAAATTAAAATGGCGCTGCCGAAGGGGTACTAAAGAGCTAGACTATTTATTAGAAGCCTATTTAGAACAACATTATCAGGATGCAAACAAAAAGGAACAGAATCTATTTATAGAGCTTCTGAGCTTACCCGATACACAATTGATTTTTTTCTTATTAGGCGATCAATTGCCCAAATCAGAAGGGCTTTTAAGTATTGTCAAAAAAATACGCAACACAACAATTTATAATTAATCAATCTGCATTTTTGATTAAATGGTTAATCGGTATGCATGGTTTAGCCATTTTTGTTGTGGGCATCACCGCAATACCAATTATTCCTCAAGTTATTCTAATCATATTAATTTTGTTTAGTTTGATCTTTTATTTAAAGCAAGAAAAAGCGATAAAAGTATATACTCTCCGTTACTCTACAGCATTTGGTTGGGAGATTACTAATTCAGAAAATGAATTTCAACACATTGAAATTTTACCAACAACAGTGCTTTCTCCTTATCTGGTTTTTTTGCACTACAAAATAAATAACAATAATAAAAAGCAAAAAAAACTCTATGTTTTAATTGCTAAAGATAG
>CAZZIX010000165.1:4265-6031 GCA_964654345.1 uncultured Methylomarinum sp. | reverse complement strand
AATCAAGCAATAACAATTTTATTTAAAGCCCCCGCTTGTTCATTAACCAGTTTAGGAACCAAATATCCAGGTAATTGTTTTTTAATTTGATCCATCAGTAAAATAGCTGTTTTTTGATTAACTTCAAAATGATGAGTTCCTGATGCTCTATCAAGCAAGTGTAGATAATAAGGTAATATTTCAAATGAAAAAAGTCTTTCACTTAGCGCAACTAATTCCTCTGATGTATCATTAATGCCTTTCAATAAAACAGATTGATTTAACAACGTTACATTACAATTTTTTATTTTTTGACAGGCGACTCTTACATTCTCACTTAACTCATTTGTATGGTTTGAATGGACTACAAAAATAATGTTTTTTTTGATTGTTGATAGTGACTGACAAAAGTCCTCTGTAATTCTGCTAGGTAATACTATGGGAATACGGCTGTGGATCCTTATCCGTTTTAAATGATTAATTTTATCTAACTGGTCAATTAGGCTGAACAGTTTTTTGTCATTGAGGAGTAACGGGTCGCCGCCACTTAATATAACTTCTGAAATGTCTTGATTATCCTCAATGTATTGTATTGCTCGATCTAGTTTTTGTGTGCTAAGTTGAAAGTCTGAATAAGGAAAGTTTCTACGAAAGCAATAACGACAATTAATAGCACAACTACCTGTAGTTATAAAAAGAACTCTCCCCTGATATTTATGAATAACCCCTGTTTCTGTCATCGCGTTAATATCACCTACCGGATCATTATTGAAGCCAGGAAACGAAATTTCTTCATTTTGAATAGGTAAAATTTGCTTAAGCAAAGGATCATCAATATTACCTTTTTCCATTCTATCAACAAATTCACGAGGGACTCGTAAAGGAAATTCAGCCGAATGCAAAATGTTATTCTGGCTAGGTGAAAGTTCTAGATAGTTACAAAGTTCTTTAACGTTGCTAAATCCTTCTGTTAGTTCCTGTTGCCATGTTTTTAGATTTTGATCCAAAATTTTTCCTATATTGTGACTGCACGAAGTATATTATAATGTGCTGATTACAGTTTGTTTATATGAGAAAAAAATGGCTAAATATAGTACTAATGAATTTAAAGCGGGCTTAAAAATAATGCTGGATGCTGATCCTTGCGCAATTATTGAGAATGAATTTATCAAGCCAGGTAAAGGCCAAGCTTTTAATCGAGTCAAAATTAGAAATTTAAAAACCGGTCGTGTAATAGAGCGTACTTTTAAATCAGGCGAGTCTGTAGAGGCGGCAGATGTTGTCGATATGGAAATGCAGTTTTTATATAGCGATGGTGAGTTTTGGCACTTTATGGAACCCGATACATTTGAACAATATCAAGCTGATGAAAATGCCGTTGCGGATTCAGTTAAGTGGTTAAAGGATCAGGATATTTGCACCATGACATTATGGAATGATTCTCCATTAACGGTGACCCCGCCTAACTTTGTTGAGTTAGCGATTGCTGAAACAGATCCTGGTTTAAAAGGTGATACCTCTGGCGGCGGTGGAAAACCGGCAACTTTAGAAACAGGTGCTGTGGTTCGAGTTCCTCTTTTTATCCAAATTGGTGAATTAATTAAAGTTGACACACGCACAGGAGAGTATGTGTCTAGAGTTAAAGATTAAATCCGTTTTGTGACGGAGCAATGGAAGCCAGCTTGTGAGATAAAGCAACTACGGTTACGAGCGCAGATGTTATCAAATATTCGTAGTTTTTTTGATCGTAAAGCAGTGCTGGAAGTTGAAACGCCTTTGCTTTGTCA
>CAZZIX010000165.1:0-4165 GCA_964654345.1 uncultured Methylomarinum sp. | reverse complement strand
GATGTTTTTAAACAGGTTACGGGTTTAAATGCATTTAACTTTTGTCAACAAAGTTACGCATCATATGCGTCAAAAAATTCGATTTCTGATGCGATTAAAATTTGTGGATCTGATCATTCGATGTGGCTAGATTTTATTTTTAGTCATCAAGTTCAACCTCAATTAAAAAAATATACGATCTGCATAGTTGATGGCTACCCAGCTATTCAATCATCGTTGGCAAGAATAAATAGTCACAATCCAGATATTGCAGATAGATTTGAGATTTTTATCAGAGGGATAGAAATGGGCAATGGTTTTTTTGAATTATCAGATGCCAAAGAACAGGAAAGTCGTTTTAATCAAGAAAACAAAATCAGGCAGATAAAAGGTTTAGAACTAGTTGAGAAAGACCAGCTTTTTCTTCAAGCACTTAAGGCTGGATTACCTGATTGTAGTGGTATTGCTTTAGGGCTGGACAGGTTGTTGATGATAATGACGAATACACAAGATATTGAAGATGTTATAAGCTTTCCCTTAGGAAGAGCATGATATACTCCTTCCATTTGACTATGAATTTTTTTAAACAGGTACGTTAGTGAAAATAAAAATATTTCACCTATTAATGTTGATGACAATATTTAGCTTCCAAACTGTAAAAGGTGAGGATGGCTTTTTGGTTGAAAATATTCAAGTTAAAGGATTGCAAAGAATTTCGGCAGGAACAGTTTATAACTATCTTCCAGTAACGGCAGGAGAAAAATTTTCTTCTAGTAGCATTAGTTTAGCTGTCAAATCTTTATTTAAAACTGGGTTTTTTAGTGATATTTCTTTAGAAAGGGAAGGCTCAACGCTAGTTATAACTGTGGTTGAGAGACCAACTATTGCAAAAATAATATTTGAAGGTAATAGTGATCTAAGTACCGAAGACTTAACTAAAGCGCTTAAACAGATAGGCTTATCAGAAGGACAGGTGTTTAACCGGCAAATTTTAGATAAAGTAGAACAAGAGTTAAGACGGCAATATTTTAGTCACGGAAAATATGGCTTGAAAATAAAAACAGACGTGTCAAAACTGACTAGAAACCGAGTGGGTATACATATTGATATTTCTGAAGGTCGGGTCGCAAAAATTAAAAATATCAATATTATTGGAAATAAAGTTTTTGAAAATGAAACTTTAACGGATGAATTTGAACTAAGTACTACAAACTGGTTATCTTTTTATTCAAAAGACGATCAATATGCCAAGCAAAAGTTATCTGCTGATCTTGAAAGCTTGCGCTCATATTATTTAGATCGTGGTTACATTAATTTTTCTATCGAATCGACACAGGTTGCGATAACGCCCGATAAAAAAGAGATTTATGTCACTGTGAATATAAAAGAAGGTGAATTATTTACCTTAGAAAAAGTAAAGTTGTCGGGGAATTTAATTGTAGACCCAGAAGAAATGGTTGATTTGGTTCAAGTAGGGCCAGGCGAAATTTTTTCACGAAAGAATGCGACTCTAACATCTAAGGCTATTTCTGATCGACTAGGTGATGAAGGCTATGTTTTTTCTAATGTGAATATGGTGCCTGAAATTGATCAGGAATCAAAAACAGTGGTGATGACTTTTTTTGTAGACCCTGGAAAACGTGTTTATGTGAACCGGATTAATATGAGTGGTAATACCAAAACTAGAGATGAGGTTATGCGTCGGGAGCTACGACAAATGGAGTCCAGTTGGGCTTCAACAAGAAAAATAGAACGATCAAAAACCAGGCTGGAACGATTAGGGTATTTTGAAGAGGTTAATGTTGAAACACCTGCGGTAGTCGGTGCATCAGATCAAATTGATGTTAACTATTCTATTACTGAAAAATCTTCGGGTAATTTAATGGCTGGGATCGGGTTTTCTCAGACCCAAGGGGTTGTGTTTAACGCCAATGTTTCTCAAGATAATGTGTTTGGTACAGGAAAAAGAATTAATGTGGCGTTTAATAATAGCGATGTTTCAACGCGATATAGCTTCGGTTACTTTGACCCCTATTTTACCTTGGATGGTGTGAGTTTAGGTTATGATATTGGTTACACAGCCAGAGATGCGGAAGAAGCAAATATTTCCAGTTATTCGACCGATGTGTTTAATTCTGGATTTAACTTTGGTATTCCATTAAATGAAAATGATCGCTTACGATTTAATCTAGACTTTAGACATACTAAATTAAATACAGCGGATGAGGGAAAAATTCATTCGGCTTGTAACAATGGAACGCTTGATGAAGCAAAATACCAATTTACGGGTTCAATACCGCTCTCATCTAATGAAATTGCAAAATTTATTTGTAAAAATGGAGAAAAATTCATAACCTTTTTTGGTTCAATAGGCTGGACTCACGATACTTTGAACCGGGCAATATTTCCTACTGATGGAGGGCAACAACGTATATCGGCGCTTGCTACTATTCCTGGAAGTGATTTGACCTACTATAAAGTTGCTTATAAACAGCAACAATATTTTCCCATAGCCAAAGATTTAACATTCAGGTTGTTGGGTGAAATAGCTTATGGAGATGGTTATGGCGACACAGATGAATTACCATTTTTTGAGCATTATTTTGGTGGTGGTGTTCGGTCTGTTCGTGGATTTAATGATAACACTCTTGGCCCAAGAGACTCCCAAGGTAGATCTTTTGGTGGGTCAACTAAAATTGCTGGAAAGGCAGAATTATTTTTTCCTGTTCCTTTTTTTAGTGATGTAAGGTCAATAAGGATCGGAGCCTTTGTAGATGCGGGTATGATTGATGATGGTTTTGACTTTGGAGAAATGAGATATTCTGCTGGTGTTTCAGGTGAATGGCTATCACCTTTTGGTGCCTTGTCTATTAGTTTTGCTGTGCCTTTAAATGCGGAGAAAGACAGAATAGATGGTTTGGGAAATATTATTGAGCGTGGTGATGATAAACAGCTATTTCAGTTTTCATTTGGCTCCGGGTTTTAGGTTTAAGGACGCCTCTATTAATCAATTAATATGAGGTGTCCTTAAAAAGTTGTATTTTATTTTTGTATCGCTTCACCTAATACCCCATCGTGTGTTAGGTTAGTTTGTATACTGTTCACTTGAATATTAGTTTTTATATTCAAATAATTTTATGATATAGAGATAGGTTGATGATGAAAAAAAGAGTTTCTTTATTTTTAGCACTTTTGCTGGCAGCTAACGTAAGTTACGCTGAAATAAAAATTGGTTTTGTTAATGTAGCTAGGGTTCTTGAAAAAGCACCACAAGCAGAAAAAGCAAAAAAACGATTAGAAAAGGAGTTTTCACCACGAGACAAGCATCTGGTTTCGCAAGGCAAAGAAATCAAAAAACTTGAAGAAAAATTAAATCGTGATGCTTCCGTTATGGGTGAAGCAGAGCGGGTTAAACTTGAAAGAGATATTATTGCTAAGAGACGGGAAGCTAAAAGATCTCAACAAGAATACAGCGAAGATTTGAATATGCGTAACAATGAAGAGTTTAGAAAGTTGCAACGCAGAATTTTTGAAGCGGTAAAAATTCTGGCTAAAGATGAAAAATTCGATTTAATATTAACAGATGGTGTTATCCATGCGAGCCCTGCAATTGACATTACTGAACAGGTTCAGAAAAAGCTGTTAAGTTTATCAGATTAGTTTTTAAAATTGAGGGTAGATAGGAAGCGATTAAAAGTGAAGTAAAGCAGAAGTATTTATCTTTTTCTTTATGAAGCAGCTCACCCACTCTCGCGTAGGTTAGGCTAACAGTTCTATCGTTAACCTAACATTTTTAGCATACCGTTTGTTGGGTTGCCAAAGAGACGGCAGCCCCAACCTACAATTACTTCACTTTTAATCACACTCGGTAGATATAGATGGCTGGACAATTAGATATATTACAAATTCAAGAACTTTTGCCTCATAGATATCCTTTTTTATTGGTAGACAAGGTTATAGAGTGTGAACCTAAAGTCCGTTTGTTAGCCTGTAAAAATGTGACATTTAACGAACCTTTTTTTCAAGGACATTTTCCAAAACAACCCGTGTTTCCAGGCGTTTTAATGCTTGAAGCATTGGCTCAAGCAACCGCTTTGTTAACGTCTCAATCAGATGATCAATTTGGAGCAGGAACGACTTATTTTTTGGCAGGTATTGATAAAGCACGTTTTAAGAAACAAGTGGG
>CAZZIX010000164.1:0-6032 GCA_964654345.1 uncultured Methylomarinum sp. | reverse complement strand
TAATTTATAAAAGAGATATTTAAAATGGATCGTAGTTTATTTATTGCCATGAGCGGAGCCAAGCAAACTTTGCTGGCCCAAGCTTCAAATGCCAATAATTTGGCAAACACTCAAACCACAGGTTTTAAATCTGATTTTGAGCAATTTCGGTCTATGCCTGTTTTTGGCCCTGGTTTTCCTACCAGAGTTTATGCTATGACTGAAAGGCCTGGTTCAGATTTAAGTAGTGGGTCACTTCAGACTACGGGAAATGAGCTGGACATTGCAATAAAAGGTGAAGGCTGGCTGGCTGTTCAAGATGGAAAGGGTAAAGAAGCCTATACTCGATCAGGTGATTTACAAATTACTCCTGAGGGACGATTACTAACAGGCAATGGATTGCCGGTCTTTGGAGAGGATGGGCCTATTGCTATTCCTCCAGCAGAAAAAATCAGCATTGGTACTGATGGAACTATCAGTATTATTCCTTTAGGAGGGAATGAGACAACAGTGGCGGTTATTGATCGAATTAAAGTGGTTAATCCTGAATTGAAAAATTTAGAAAAGCTTAATGATGGACTAATGCATACTAAAGATGGGGTTGAGCTAGAAGCAAGTGCAGATGTCAGTTTGATTCAAGGTGTTTTAGAAGGAAGTAATGTCAATGCAGTCTCTTCGTTGGTCGAGATGATAGAGCTGGCGAGAAATTTTGAACTACAAGTGAAAGTGATGAAGACAGCAGATGATAATTCAGGTGTGTCGGCCAAACTTATGACGATGGCATAGTAAATGCTAGTTCAGTAATAAAAGAATGAATAAGACAAAAAATTGTCATTTTAGAGTAGGAGATTGTTATGACAGAACGTGCATTATGGATTGCTAAAACAGGTTTAGATGCCCAACAAACAAGAATGGCGGTTATTTCGAATAATCTCGCCAACGTAAATACGATTGGTTATAAAAAATCCAGAGCTATTTTTGAAGACCTGGTTTACCAAAATATTCGTCAGGTTGGTGCTCAGACCACACAAAATACTGAATTACCGACTGGCTTGCAACTGGGCACAGGTGTTAGAACCGTTGCGACTGAAAAGTTACATTCTCAGGGCAATATGCAGCAAACAGATAACTCATTAGATATTGCAGTGAGTGGCCGTGGATATTTTCAAATCTTGATGCCGAATGGGGATATTAACTATACTCGTGACGGATCTTTCAAGTTAGACTCGACGGGACAAATAGTGACTGCAGGAGGAATGACTCTAGAGCCTAATATCACAATACCTGCGGATGCTTCAAGTATATCTATTGGACGTGATGGAACAGTTTCAGTTATCCAGCCAGGTAGTCCAGATTCTGTCGAAGTGGGACAAGTTCAATTAGCTGATTTTATAAACCCGTCGGGGCTAAGTCCGATAGGAGAAAATTTGTTTTCTGAGTCTGTTGCTAGCGGAGCACCTGCGACTGGAATACCCGGTGATGCGGAGTTTGGGTCTGTATTGCAGGGTTCATTAGAAACATCCAATGTTAATGTGGTTGAGGAACTGGTCAATATGATTGAAACGCAAAGAGCGTATGAGATGAATTCTAAAGCTATATCTACAACTGATGAAATGTTGTCCTACGTGTCGCAGCAATTATAGCAAATAGTATTAATATGAACTTTAAAAAAATAATGGTTATTGCTGCAATATTTTCTGTTTTAGTTGGTTGTGAATCCTTACCTAAAAGAGATCCCGCTTTTGCACCAGTACAAGCGGTAGATTTACGACCTCCTCAAACTGCAAATGGCTCTATTTATCAAGCTGGCTATGATGTTCGTTTATTCGAAGATCATACTGCTAGACGAATAGGCGATATATTGACGGTAAAACTGGCTGAAAAAATGGCGGCTAAGAAAAAATCAGACCTTGCTAGTGCTAAAGATAATTCAATTTCAGTGACGGCACCAAATATTGCAGGGATTGATCCTTCCTTACTATTGGGTAAAGATTTAAGTGCAACATTGGCATCTAATCATAAATTTTCAGGCAAAGGAGAGGCCAAGCAAAGTAACAGTTTAACGGGGAATATTAGTGTCACAGTCGTTGATGTTTTGCCTAATGGCAATCTAAAAATTCGTGGCGAAAAGCGAGTGACGCTTAATGATGGAAGTGAATATATTCGTTTATCAGGTATCGTCAGAACCATTGATATAGATGCTTCAAATACAGTTTTGTCCTCTAAAATTGCAGATGCAACAATGATGTATACAGGAGAAGGAACTGTTGCAGATTCAAATAAGATGGGCTGGTTTGCTAAGTTATTCTTAAGTCCGGTTTTTCCATTTTAAAGGCAGGTAATATGAAAAGTTTTTTTATAGCTGTATTAGCAGTATTATTGACTTGCCAAACAAGTTTTGCGGATAGTACTCTTTCTGGGGCACGAAGTGCTCGGTTAATGAACTATAGCTTGCTTGTTGGGATAGGCAAGTCCAAGTCTAAAGAAAAAATTAATAGAAAAAAGATGCGTAGCATGATTGCTAGGCTCAGTCGAGCTCTCCCGGCAAAAGTGAGCCAAAAAGCCAAACGTAATCAAGAGGAAAGCTTAACTCTTTCTTCAGTAGAAAATAAAATTCAATCTACTAATGATATATTGTTAGAGGAGTAGGCGGTGTGAAACATCTTATTTTATCTGTCTTAATTCTATTCTTCTCTGCACAATTCGTTTATGCAGAACGTATTAAAGATCTAGCTTCTATAGCAGGCGTTCGTAATAACCAATTGATTGGATATGGACTGGTTGTTGGATTAAATAAGTCGGGTGACAAGACAAAATTTACCGGTCAAAGTATGCGCAGCATGTTAGCCAGGCTTGGTCTGACTTTGCCACCTGGCGTTGACCCGAAGTCAAAAAATATTGCCGCTGTTGCTATTCATGCAGATTTACCTGCATTTGCCAAACCAGGACAAAAAATTGACGTAACAGTGTCCTCTATTGGTGATGCTAAAAGCTTACGCGGTGGTTCTTTATTAATGAGTCCATTAAAAGGGGCTGATGGAAAGGTTTATGCGATAGCTCAGGGGAATTTAGTGGTTGGAGGCTTAAGTGCATCAGGGAAAGATGGTTCTAAAATAACAGTTAATAATCCTTCTGTGGGCAGAATTCCAAATGGAGCATCTGTAGAACGACATGTTGAAACTTCATTTGGTAAAGGAAATTCGCTGGTATTCAATTTACATGATTCTGATTTTACAACCGTACATCGGGTGGTTGAAGCGATTAACAAGGTGTTGGGGCCTGATACGGCGAGAGCTTTAGATGCAACCTCGGTAAAAGTGAATGCACCTTTAGATCCATCCCAACGAGTTAGTTTTGTTTCAATCATTGAAAATATGGAGGTTTTCCCCGATGCTGCACCAGCAAGAGTTATTGTTAACTCTCGTTCTGGAACAGTGGTTATTAACGGCAATGTACGTGTTCAGCCTACGGCTGTTTCACATGGTAGTTTAACTGTTACGGTAAGCGAGAATGATCAGCTTAGCCAACCTAATCCTTTTGCTGGTGGCGATACAGCGGTGGTTCCTCAGTCAGAAATTGCGGTGGAAGAACGTATTTTAGGAGAGGATGGAAACCATATGTTTGTGTTTAATCCAGGTGTCACTTTAGACCAGATCGTGAAAGCAGTTAATAAAGTGGGCGCAGGGCCAAGTGATTTAGTGGCTATTTTAGAAGCATTAAAATCAGCGGGCGCCCTAAGGGCAGAACTTATTATTATCTAGCTTAATGGGCGAATGTCATGCTTAAAATACAAGATGCACCTGCATATACGGATTTTGATAGTTTAGCTAAATTAAAAAATGAAGCAAAAAATAACTCGCCAGAAGCTATTAAGGAAGTGGCTAAGCAATTTGAGTCAGTCTTTGTGGGAATGATGTTAAAAAGCATGCGTCAAGCCAGTTTAGCGGAAGGTATTTTAGATAGTAGTCAGAGTGATTTTTATAGGGATATGTATGATCAACAATTATCAGTTAATTTATCCGCTGAGGGGGGGATGGGTTTAGCTGATTTGATTGAAAAACAGTTAAGTCCAGATCAATCTGATGCAGTATTAAAAGATCAAGGCATTGGAGATTATGCTAGAAAGAGTTTAATTAGAAACTCAGCACCTATTATAGATGAAAGCATTCTTGATGGGGGGGTAGTCAGTTCCAGTCTTAAAGTTAACAAAATTTCAGATTCAACATTTGATTCAGCGGAAGATTTTATTAGCCAATTACGGCCTTATGCAGAACAAGCAGCAAAAAAACTAGGTGTAGATGCCAATGTTTTATTGTCTCAAACGGCATTAGAAACTGGCTGGGGCAAGTCAATTATCAATACAAGTGATGGTACAAGTAGTCATAATTTATTTAATATTAAGGCTGATAAATCATGGAATGGTCAGCAAACTCAGGTTGCAACTTTAGAATTTAAAGATGGGGTGGGTAAAAAAGAGATAGCAGGGTTTAGAGCCTATGCTTCTTATCAGGAAAGTTTTGATGATTACGTTAATTTTATAAAGAATAATCCACGCTATAAAGAGGCTCTTGAAGTGGTTGAGAAACCAGAACAATATATGAAAGAGTTGCAGCAAGCAGGATATGCGACAGACCCGGATTATGCCAGTAAAGTCATGAAAATAGTTGAAAGTAAGCAAATGATGAATACAACACCAGATTTACTTGCATTAAAACAAGATCAATTCATTAGGAGATAGCAATGGCTGGTGGAATGTTAGGTATCGCAGTATCTGGATTGATGGCTTTTCAGAGATCAATAGAAACAACAAGCCATAATATTGCCAATGTTAATACTGAAGGGTATAGCCGGCAACGAGTAGAATTAGATACTAGAGCTCCGCACTATACCGGTGGAGGCTATGTTGGCTCAGGTGTTAATATTACCAATATTGCAAGAAGTTATGATCAGTTTGTTAATGGTCAATTACGCTCAAGCACCGCAGCTTTTGGTGAAGTTGATAGCTTTAAAAACTTTGCATCACAAGTCGATAATTTACTAGGCGACCCTAGCACGGGCATGGAACCCGCAATAGAAGGTTTTTTTAAAGCAGCCAATGATGTTGCTAATGATCCTTCATCAATCACAGCTCGATCAGTAATGATAGATGAAGCAAATGGGCTGTCGCATCGTTTTTCTATGGTGAATGGACGAATGGAGGAGTTGAGGGATCAAGTAAATTCTGATGTGAAATCGACTGTAAAGACGATTAACTCATACTCAAAAGCGATTTCCGATTTAAACAAAGACATAAGCTCAGCTTTAGGCCGGGCAAATGGAGAGCAACAGCCAAATGATTTAATGGATAAGCGAGATCTTATTTTAACTAAACTCTCTGAATTAGTGGATATTACTGTATTGCCTCAAGTTTCGGGTATGACCTCGGTAGTGATGAAAAATGGGCAGCCATTGGTCATGGATGCTCAAGAATATAAACTGGGAACGCAGGGAAATGAATTTGATCCAACAAAATTGGAAATTACGCTAGAACCAGTAAGCGGCCCTCCACAAATTATCACTCAACAGTTAAGCGGTGGAAAACTGACGGGTACGATACGTTTTAGAGATGAAATTTTAGATCCAGCTCAACAAAAACTAGGGGCAATAGCAGCAGCTATAGCCATGGAGTTGAATGAAGTGCATAAAGATGGCTACGATCTGGATGGAAATTTAGGTGATCCATTATTTAAGTTTTCGGGATTAAATGAAGTTCCAGCATTATCAGTGACTAGCAACACGGGAACAGCCACTTTGACAGCAGCCTTTGGAAATAATAGTGCTGACCTAGATACCAGTGATTATTTACTAAAATATGATGCTACGGGTTATTCTTTGACGCGCATGTCTGATGATAGTGTTATTCCGTTAACGGCAACAGGGTCGCCTGCAGTATTAACAGCGACTAACCCATCGGATAAATTACCCGGCATTACTCTGGAAATTGACTCAACACCCAATGTTGGAGACCAATTTTTTATAAGACCTTCTTATAGAGCTGCTGCGAACTTAACAGT
>CAZZIX010000163.1:0-6095 GCA_964654345.1 uncultured Methylomarinum sp. | reverse complement strand
TTATCTGTTATGGACAAAAAATTGTTGTACTTGTTTTAACCTGATATACTCAAAAAGTTTATAACGAAAATATAGGACACTGTAATGGATTTAATGAAATTAGGCACCCAATTAATTCTTAGTAAACTTGGTGGAAATGCTAGTGGCGGTGAGAGTGGGATTGCATCTGCATTATCTAGCTTACTAGGCGGTGGTAGTGATAAAGACGATGATGGAGGGCTAGATTTAGGAAGTATAGTCGCTGGCATGACAAGTGGTGGTGGTGGTCTTGCAGGTATGGTTAGCTCGTGGTTAGGAGATGGCGACAATGAAGCTGTTTCTGGTAGTCAAATCAAAGATATTCTAGGTGGAGACAAAGTTGCTGAATTCGCTAGTAAATTAGGTGTAGGTGAAGACGAGGCAGCAGATAGCTTGGCAGAAGCAGTTCCTCAAATGGTTGACAAAGGTAGTACTGGTGGTTCTTTACTGGATGCTGTTGGTGGCGTAAGTGGAGCTTTAAATCTTGCTAAAAAATTCCTTAGTTAATTTTTTGCTGATAAAAAACCCGAGACCCCAGTTACTACTGGGGTTTTTTTTGTTCTAAATCTTCAATAATTCCATGCCATCTTAGGCAAACCGTGGACTTTAAAGCGTCTTCTTTTCTCAATTGAAAAGAACTATCATTACATTGGCTATGTAACAATTTCAGCCACCATACTTAAACGTTCTAGACTTTAAAATTATTAAACTTCCATGCTCTTATTATCAAAAAAACAAGATTGGTTTGGCAATATCCGTGGCGACATCCTCGCAGGAACCGTTGTTGCCTTAGCTCTTATACCTGAAGCAATTGCCTTCTCAGTTATTGCGGGTGTAGATCCAAAAGTAGGTTTGTATGCCTCTTTCTGCATTGCGGTTATTACGGCCTTAATTGGCGGTAGACCTGGTATGATTTCCGCTGCAACAGGTGCAATGGCCTTGTTAATGGTTACACTAGTTAAAGAGCATGGCTTACAATATTTATTAGCTGCAACATTGCTTACAGGTGCCTTACAAATTGTCTCAGGTTATTTTAAGCTCGGTAGCTTGATGAGTTTTGTTTCTAGCTCTGTAGTGACAGGGTTTGTCAACGCACTGGCAATTTTGATTTTTATGGCACAATTACCCGAATTGACCAATGTTTCCTGGGAAGTTTATGCAATGACAGCTGCTGGACTAGGTATTATTTATTTGCTCCCTCTTATCCCATTTATCGGTAAAATTCTCCCATCACCCCTTGTCTGTATTGTTGCTTTAACAGCTGTTTGCATGTATTTGAAACTTGATATTCGGACAGTAGGCGATATGGGGGATTTACCTGATACATTACCGATTTTTCTTTGGCCAGAAGTTCCTCTTAATCTTGAAACTTTAAAAATTATTTTACCTTACTCCGTACCCTTGGCCGTTGTTGGCTTACTTGAATCTTTAATGACAGCAACAATTGTTGATGACTTAACGGACACCACTAGTGAAAAAAACCGTGAATGTAAAGCTCAGGGGATTGCTAATATTGGTGCTGGTTTAATGGGGGGCATGGCTGGGTGCGCAATGATTGGTCAATCTATTATCAACATCAAGTCTGGTGGCCGAGGACGTTTATCTACAATGGTTGCTGGCTGTTTTTTGCTTATTATGGTTGTGTTTCTTGATAAATGGATTAAACAAATACCCATGGCTGCATTAGTTGCGGTGATGATTATGGTTTCTATTGGAACCTTTAGCTGGGACTCCATTATTAACCTAAAAGAGCATCCTTTATCAGCTAACGTAATTATGATATCAACTGTTATTGTTGTTGTCTGGACACACAATCTCGCACTGGGTGTATTTGTTGGTGTATTACTTGCGGCAGTATTTTTTGCCAATAAAATCAGCCATTTTATGTATGTAGGTTCTGTTTTAGATGAAGTTACGAGTACTCGTATCTACCATGTGCATGGACAAGTTTTCTTTAATTCTGCTGACCGCTTTGTTGCCAATTTTGATTTTAAAGAAGTTGTAGATAAGGTTATTATTGATTTAACTCATGCACATTTTTGGGATATATCTGCTGTTTCAGCACTTGATAAAGTCGTCATTAAATTTCGCAGAGAAGGTGCTGATGTTGAATTAATTGGTTCTAATGAAGCCAGTGCAACAATTATTGACCGTTTTGGAATACACGATAACCCAGATGAAATTGAAAAAGTCATGGGGGGACATTAAAATGGGAGCAACTGAAGTGAATAACAAAAAAATACAAGTACTAGCCTGTATTGACGGAGCCGCTCTAACGGAATCAGTCTGTGATTATGCCGCATGGATCTCACAAAAGACCGAAACACCTTTAACTCTCTTACATACAATCAATCATCACCACGAAACAGCGGTTACTTCAAGTCTTTCCGGAAATATCGGATTAGGAAGCCAAGAGCATTTACTTGAAGAAATTACTAACCTTGAACAACAACAAAGTAAATTAAAAAAGCAGCAAGGTAAATTAATATTACAAGCGGCTGAAGACCATTTACTAAGTAAAGGAATCAGTGGTTCAACCTGCTCACAACGACATGGTGACTTAATTGAAGCCGTTATTGACCTTGAAGATAGTATTAGAGTTCTAGTTCTTGGTCTACGCGGACAAGTCCATGACAAACAGGAAAACCAAATAGGCGCAAAACTTGAGGCTGTTATCCGTTCCTTACATCGCCCTATTCTCATCGTCAATGATAAGTACAAAGAGCCAGAAACTATAATGCTTGCCTATGATGGTAGTAAAGCAGCTGACAAAGCCGTTGATATGGTTGCATCTAGTCCTCTCTATAAACATTTGACTTGTCACCTGGTTTGTGTCAATAAAAACGACAATACAGCAGCTCAATTACTTGAGAAAGCTACCAAAAAACTTGAATTGGCTGATGATATCAAAGTAATCAGTGCTAAATTGAAAGGTAAAGCAGACCATGAATTATGTGCCTATCAAGAGCAACATAATATTGACTTAACCGTTATGGGAGCCTTTAGTCATACGCGTTTACACGATATGTTATTAGGTAGCTTTACTCATAAAATGTTAGTTAATACTAAAAAGCCTTTATTGTTATTAAGGTAGTGCTGTTAAAAATGGGAAATAAATAACTCTTATTCATTTATTCTCAAGCGAAATACCATAAATATAGATTGTTGCTCCAATCACTGCTGCTGGAGCAACAATCAGATTAAAAACCGGAATCGCAAGCCCTACAACCACTAATCCACCAAAACTTAACACGCCAATTCTTCTGCCTTTTGCAATATTTTTCTGTTCTTTAAATAGCAACCCTTTATTTTCCATTGGATATGCCATAAATTCCAGACCCATTCCCCAAGCCCCAAATAATAACCATAAAAAGGGTGCAATTAAATTAACCCCAGGAATCAAAGATAAAATCAATAGCGGTAACATACGGCCAATCAAATAAACCACTCGCTTAGCTTCCGAAAAAACAACCTGATTTATTGGCAGACTTTCAATTTTATGAGTTTGTCCTGAAATTATATCAATCGTTTTAGCTGATAACTGACTATAAAAAGGTGCTGCAATTAAGTTAGCAAGTAAGGTAAAAGTAAAAAAACCTATTGCGGAAAAACTTAGGAAAAATATCGGCCAAATCAACCATTCTAACCATGATAGCCAGCCTGGAATAAATTGAATAATTAGTTCAGAAATATAAGAATATCCAAAGCCAAAAACGATACTGTATAAAACCAAGTTTATTAAAATGGGTATTAATATAAATTTCCTCAACTGCTTATGCCCTATTAACTTTAATCCTTTTAATAAACAATTAACCGCATAAATTGGATTGTTTCCTTTTTGTTTTTTATTCATGCCTTCAAACTCCTTACACCTTTTTCTACCGGATTTAATATAACGCCTCGTTCTGTGACTATTGCACTAATTAAATGTGCTGGCGTAATATCGAACACTGGGTTCCAAGCACTCACCAAAGATTTATTCTCACTATAACAATCTGCTAATAACTCATCAGAGCTACGCTGTTCTATTGTAATACCATTCCCTGATTCCATTGTAAAATCAATTGTAGAAACAGGAGCAACAACCATTACTTTAACGCCATGTTGTTTTGCTAATACAGCTAAAGAATAAGTTCCTATTTTATTTGCAACATCCCCATTAGCGGCAATTCTATCAGCACCGACAATAATCCAATCTAACTTACCGGATTTCATCAACCATGCCGCCGCTGAATCAGCAATTAGAGTTGATGCAATTCCATCTTGAGCTAATTCCCATACCGTTAAACGTGCGCCTTGTAACCAAGGGCGGGTCTCTCCAGCATAAACTGTTATCAAGCCTCGCTTATAAGCACTTCTTATAACACCTAAAGCAGTCCCATAACCACCCGTTGCTAACGCACCAGCATTGCAATGAGTCATGACTGCCTTAGCATCTGCTAATAAATCAGCACCCAATTCACCCATTTTTAAATTTGCTTGAATATCTTCAGCATGAATCAACTCAGCTTGCTGTATTGCATTAACTTTCGGATTATCTGTTTGTTTATATAACTGCTGCTCCATGATAGTCAATGCCCAGAATAGATTTACCGCAGTTGGGCGTGAAGTTGAAAGTTTTTTAATCTCATCAGCAACTTTTTCTTTCCAATTTTTATTGGTGTCTGAATAATGCTCTATCACCGATAAAGCCACTCCATACCCTGCTGCAATACCAATTGCAGGAGCACCTCTAACTCTCATACTTTTGATTGCTTCATAAACGCCTTGTGCATCAAAATACTCATCGTACTTTATTTGTTCTGGTAATAGACGTTGATCTAAAACTTTTAAACTAGTTCCCGTCCATTCAAGTGCTTGGACTTTTAATTCTTTATTTTTTATCATTTTTTTTCAACAACATCACTTCAGTCGTTATAATCATTATTTTTTAGCTTTTTCTCAAACACCTTATGAAAGTCGATCTAGTCATCCAGGCACGCTGGATTATACCTGTTGTACCAGAATCAGTAACCTACAAAAACTACGCTCTGGTTATAAATGAAGGTAATATTATAGACTTACTACCTGCTCAAAATGCCAAGGAAAAATACCAAACCAAAGTATTAGAGCAACTAGATAATCATGTCTTACTTCCAGGGTTAATCAATAGTCATACTCATGCTAGCATGTCTTTAATGCGTGGTATTGCAGATGATTTACCTTTAATGGACTGGTTGCAAAATCATATTTGGCCATTAGAACAAAAATGGGTAGGCGAAGCCTTTGTTAGGGATGGCACAGACTTAGCTATTGCTGAAATGATTAGAGGTGGAACGACATGTTTTAATGATATGTATTTCTTTCCTGAAATAACAGCTGATCAGGCAATAAAATATGGTATGCGTGCCAGTATTGGTCTAATTGTTATTGATTTCCCCTCTGCCTGGGCAGAACATAGTGAGGCCTATCTAAAAAAAGGAGTCGCATTACATAAACAATTATGCCACGAATCTTTAATCACAACTGCTTTTGCACCTCATGCACCTTATACGGTATCAGACGAGCCATTAATCAAAATTCGCGCCCTTGCTAAAGAACTGGATGTTCCCATTCATATGCATCTACATGAAACACTACATGAGGTTGAAGAACAGAAAAACATGACTAATCAAACACCTTTGCAACGATTACATCAACTTGATTTACTCAGCCCATCCTTTATGGCTGTACATATGACTCAATTATCAGATTTAGAAATAGATTTGGTTGCAGAAACAGGCACCCATATTATTCATTGCCCTGAATCTAACCTAAAACTTGCCAGTGGTTTTTGCCCAATCACTCAATGCTTAGAAAAAGGAATCAATGTTGCTTTAGGCACTGATGGAGCAGCCAGTAATAATGATTTAGATATGTTTGGAGAAATGCGAACAGCCGCTTTATTAGCTAAAGGCGTATCAAATGATGCAAGTGCAGTTCCAGCAATGACTGCTTTAAAAATGGCAACAATTAATGGTGCAAAAGCATTAGGTATTGAACAGAAAACAGGCTCTCTTTCACTAGGTAAAGCTGCTGATGTTATTGCTATTGATTTT
>CAZZIX010000162.1:0-6117 GCA_964654345.1 uncultured Methylomarinum sp. | reverse complement strand
TCTTCAACTAGTTTGTATGCCTGGCTAAATTTCAAACATCCGATGCCTTTCGTGCCAAACTTTCGTTTTGAATATGTTGACCCTGAATTTGATGGAGAAGTGACAAGACTTGAATGGAGGGGGGATACCTATGCGAGTGTTAATAATACGCTCTCTCTAACACAGTATGACGTTACACTCTATTACAATCTATTAGATGAAACACTTTGGACTACGCTTGATTTGGGGCTTAACATAAAAATCATTGATGGAAATTATGAATTGAGTGAAAGTACAGGGTTTGCACCTGCTGTTGATGAAAGTTTTTCATTGGCAATGCCCCTTGCTTATATTCGTACTCGATTAGATGTTCCAGGTATTGATGTTGGTATTGAAGGAATTGCAAGAGGGATGGCTTACAGTGGTAATACTGTTATTGATGCTCAAATAAAGCTTGATTATACAATGAGTTTTATCCCTATCATTCAGCCTGGTTTAGAAGTAGGTTATCGTTATCAGAAGATGAAGCTTGATGCTGGAAGTATTGGCTTAGATGCAAATATAGACACTGAATTTTCAGGTGTTTATGGTGGTGTTGTTTTTCGTTTTTAATAAAGTATTGTCGGCTCTCATAAATCAAGTGATAATTGTTGTCCAATTTTAATTCCTTTTTTCTGCACCGTTCCTGCCATTATTTCTAACATATATTTTGCCTTTTTGGGTGATATAAAAATATGGCAGGAATGGCTCATGCAGGGTTTCAGGTCTTTAATAATGGAAACAATTTTTTCTTGTGCTGATATAAAAATCACATCTAAGGGAATTAATGTATCTTTCATCCAGACTCTTTGTCTCTCTTCTTGCTCAAATATAAATAACATTCCATTGTTGTGAGCTAAATTTTTTCTAAACATAAGACCTAAATTTCTTTGTCTTTTAGTACTTGCTATCTCTACGGAAAAAGTCATATTTTGGCTCAAAAACACCACCTCTCCATCTTTAAAATTTATACTAAATTTCCCCCCATGCCCATTAGGTATAAAAAAAAACAATAAAAATATTGTAAAAAAAGACTGTTTAATTCGTAACATTTACTGTTTAATAATATTTAGAATTCTTACGACCTTAAGCATCGTTATTGATAAGCATTATAGGGGCATCCCTTCTTACCTAAAAAAGTAGTTGTCTAATCTCATCATTTAACATAACAGTTTTTATGCCCATTTAGTCTGGGTGTAATTAAATTTCAGGTTTTTTGTTACAATCGCACAAATATTAATACTATCCAAAGGAACATCAACAATCTTCCAGTCCGATGCAAAACCATAGTCTGGAGGAATACTTGTAAATCTATCTTGATTTGCTGGATTAATGGAACATTGATTAAGCCCCAGACCAATTCCTCTACCAACGGCCTTAACGAATGCTTCTTTTCTCACCCAAAAATGAAAAAATAGGTCTACTTTTTGTTCTTCGGGTAAAGTTTTCCAATAGCTAGCTTCTTTGTCAGAAAAACATTTTTCCACTAATCCCAGAAGACTTTTTCTGTTTTTACATTGCTCTATATCAACACCTACTTCACTGCAATTACTTACTACAATAACAAATTCATTTCCAGTGTGGGATACATTAAATTGTATTGATTTGGCTAATTGCTCAGGGATAAAAGGTTTTCCATATTCCCCTGTTTCAATTGGAATTTGTTGTGGATCACAATCTAAATAAGGGGCAAGTATTAATCTTAAAATACCTCGAGTATTAATATACTTTTGCCTTAAGTCTAACCGAGTATATGTTGATGCTTTGTTTTTTTCATGCTTATTAAGTATAGGTAAGAAATCTTGATTCTTACTATTTTTTGGCAAGATTTCTCCATGGCATAATGTAACAAAATTATCCTTTTTAACTTTCATTTACTGAGGTTATCGAATTAAAGCTCGTCCTTCTCCTCTTGGATCAGAGGCAACCGAAAAAGTCTTTAATTTTTTGTTATACAGAACACCCTGCATATTACCGTAACGGTATTTTTTTTCTTTTACTTTATGCCCTAAAGATTGCAGGCCTTCTATTTCATCATTTGTTAACGCACCTTTTTCATATTGAATTAGGTCAGGAATATACTGATGATGATAACGAGGTAACTCAACCCATGATTCTGGTCCATTTCCTTCGGCAAAGTCCAATATAGCTAATAAAACCATGGAAATAATTCGACTCCCTCCTGGGGTGCCAAGCACACCTATTCGAGTTTCATCTTCAATAAAAGTGGGTGTCATACTGGATAACATTCTTTTCCCTGGTTCAATGGAATTTGCTACACCTCCCACCAATCCATAGCCATTCATTTCACCCGTTTTACTTACAAAATCATCCATTTCATCATTTAACAGAACACCAGTTCCGTCGGCAACAAAACCTGAGCCAAAAGGGAAATTTACACTCAATGTAGCAGAAACACGATTCCCTTCTTTATCAATGATAGAAAAATGAGTTGTATCATTTCCTCCCTTTTTTTCTTGACTATTACCTGCAAAAAAACTGCTGGGTGTTGCTTTATCCATTCGTACAGTCATTCTCAATCCAGCAGCATAATCTGGATTAATCAATCTTTGTACTGGTACATCTACAAAATCGCTATCGCCTAAATAAAAAGCGCGGTCATGATACGCCCTGCGCATTGCTTCGCTAATCACATGTTTTCGACTAATTTCATCTAGATCTTTTAAAGGATATGCTGACAATATATTTAATGCTTCTATTAACACCACTCCTCCTGATGAGGGCAAGGCCGCACTACTAATTTTTACTCCTTGATATTGTCCTGTTACTGGTTTTCTCTCTATGACTTTATATTGATCTAAATCTTCTTGTGTCCATATTCCCCCCGCTTTTTTTACACTATTAATTAATTGTTCTGCGACTTGTCCTGAATAAAATCCTTTTTTTCCATTTTTTGCTATCTGTTTAAGTGTATTGGCCAAATCCAGTTGTTTTAATTGTGCTTTCTCTTTTGGCACACTGTTATTTTCAAGAAATATACTGGCTGTTGCTTTATTCTGCTGTAAAACAGCCAATCTAAATCTTAGTAGCTTTCTATGCCTTTCACCTATGCTAAACCCTTGTTCTGCATAATTAATTGCAGGTTGTAATGCTTGCGCTAATGGTAATTGTCCATATTTTTCAGACAAATGAACTAATGCTGCTGGTAAACCTGGGATTCCTGCGGATAAAGCACCATCTTTGGATAAGCCTTTAACTACATTCCTTTGCGAGTCTAAAAACATATTTTTATCAGCTGAAAGGGGCGCTTTTTCTCTGCCATCAACCATGGTTTCAAATCCATCACTGGCTCTATGCAATAACCAGAATCCACCACCACCTAAACCTGACCCTGCTGGTTCTACTACTGATAAAGCTGCGCTTACCGCAACAGCTGCATCAAAAGCATTTCCTCCTTGAGACAAAACTTCAAATCCAGCATAAGTCGCTAAAGGATGTGCCGAGGCAATGGCTGCTTTGTTCTCTTCAGCTTTAGCTAATTGAAAATAGAGCAGTACCGTTATAAATATTAAATACTTAAAATTTTTCATTTGTAATCAGTCACCCTTTCCAGAGTCATAAAATGATAATATTCAATCATATCACTCAAACACTCAAAATAATGACAAATAAAAACTATACCTTAGGATTTATTGGTATTGGTCTAATGGGAAGACCAATGACTTTACGCCTATTAGAAGCTGGTTTTACCGTAAATGTCTGGAATCGCTCTAAAGAAAAATTAAAAGCGGTAACTGATGCAGGCGCCATTGAATTTTCAGCAATATCAAGTTTAGTTAATGTGTCTGATATTGTTATATTATGCTTGGCAAATACTGCAGTTGTAGAATCAATCGTAGAAAAAGAAATTCTTAAGACAGCATCTGTTGATAAATTATTAATAGATTTATCTAGCATACACCCAGAAACCACAAGGCAACTAGCAGAAAAATCAAAGAAAACCTGTAATTTTCGATGGGTTGATGCGCCTGTCTCTGGTGGTACCGCAGGTGCAGAACAAGGAACACTTGCTATTATGGCGGGTGGATCAGAGGCAGATATAACCATTGCTAAGGAAGTGTTAAAACCATTGTACAAACAACTCACCCATATGGG
Source organism: uncultured Methylomarinum sp. (assembly GCA_964654345.1). Lineage (GTDB taxonomy): Bacteria > Pseudomonadota > Gammaproteobacteria > Methylococcales > Methylomonadaceae > QPIN01. The sequence goes on along the minus strand of CAZZIX010000162.1, from coordinate 1,983 downwards.
GGGAGTTGGTAGTGGTCAAGTGACAAAAATTTGCAACCAGATGATTGTTAGTTGTAATGTGATGGTGATTGCAGAGATGATGGCATTGGCTAAATCATCTGGTGTTAATTCTGAAAAAATCCCACAAGCTCTAGCAGGAGGCTTTGCTGATTCAAAACCATTACAAATCGTTGGCCCAGAAATGGCTACTGAAACGTTTGAACCCATTAAATGGCGAGTAAAAACTTTGTTAAAAGATCTGAAAATGGCCATTGACTTATCGACTCAGCAAGGGAATTCTATTCCCATCTCTGGATTAGCGGCTCAATTAATGCAACTTCATGGAAACCAAGGTTTTTTAGAACAAGACCCTTCTACATTGATACAGTTATTTACTAAAAATAAGTAAAATGTACATTTTTGATATTTTTTTCAAAAGACCAAACAGAAAAAAAAAGATATAATAGTGGTTTTACACAAAGAGGATTTAAAATGACCGATAATTGGATAGCTCCTTCCATCCTTTCAGCAGATTTCGCCAAACTTGGTGAAGAAGTTGATAACGTTTTAGCCGCTGGTGCAGATGTTGTCCACTTTGATGTTATGGATAACCACTTTGTTCCTAATCTGACGATTGGCCCACTAGTTTGTGATGCTTTAAGAAAACATGGCGTTACAGCCCCTATTGATGTCCATTTAATGGTAGAACCCGTTGACAGAATCATTCCTGATTTTGCAGCAGCAGGCGCAAGCATGATTACTTTTCACCCAGAAGCATCAAAACATATTGACCGTTCTTTACAAATGGTTCGTGATGCCGGTTGTAAATCTGGTTTAGTCTTTAACCCAGCCACGCCTTTGAGCTATCTGGATTACGTGATGGACAAAGTAGATATTATCTTACTAATGTCTGTTAACCCTGGCTTTGGCGGCCAATCTTTTATTCCTGGTACATTGGATAAATTACGTGAAGCAAGAAAACGTATTGATGATAGTGGTTTTGACATCCGTTTAGAAATAGATGGTGGCGTTAAAGTAGACAATATTCGAGAAATTAAAGCCGCAGGTGCAGATATGTTTGTAGCTGGATCAGCGATCTTTAGTCAACCTGATTATAAAAAAGTAATTGATGATCTACGTAGCGAAATGGCTAAAGCTTAATTATTTACTTTTACATAAAAAAGGCATATTGATAAAACCAATACGCCTTTTTTTATGCTTACATTAATTCAAGAAGCTGATCTAAAATCTTTTTGTTTGTTGCTAAAATTTGTTTAGGAAAAACCCCGTCTTTTCCTTTAAAATCTGTAACCGTTCCTCCTGCTTCTTTTACAATCAAAGCACCTGCGGCAACATCATACAAATTGAGTTCCTGTTCCCAGAAGGCATCAACCTGCCCATCTGCAACTAGACATAAGTCCATAGCTGCCGACCCAAAACGTCTTTGTCCCGTTGTTTTCTGTGCAATTCGAGAAAAACGGTCAAGATTATTATCTTCCAAATAAGAACGTAAGCAGGCAAACCCCGTTGCAATCATTGAATCTGCCAAACTGCTTTCTGAGGAAACTGAGATAGCTTTTCCATTTTTGCTTACACCTTTATCTTTTGCAGCGATATATAAATCATCCAAAGCTGGAGCAAAAACAGAACCTGCAACAAGCTCTTTGTCGATTTCTAATGCCACGCTGATAGACCAAAAATATTGCCCTTTTGCAAAAGAGTGTGTCCCGTCAATAGGATCAACAATCCAGCGGTTAGATAAATTATCAGATTGCCCACTTTCTTCACCCCAAAAGCCATATTCTGGATACGCCTTTGCTAAGGCTTCTTTTAAATACAATTCCACGGCAACATCGGCATCTGTCACTAAGTCTCTAGAACTTTTTTTAGTGATGCTCACGTTTTCTAAATCATTAAAGTGGCGCATAGCAATATCACCTGCTTCACGCATTATTTTTTCAAGAATAGCTAAAGAAATAGGCATTTTAGTTCCATTATAAAATT
>CAZZIX010000161.1:0-6127 GCA_964654345.1 uncultured Methylomarinum sp. | reverse complement strand
ATGGCATAAAAAGTAGTGAAGACTCTGCCTGGCTGACAGGTGTTTCGACAAAATATAATAGTTTTAAACTAAGTTACATTTATCGGGACACGCAATTAAACGCTGTACCTGATACTTTCAATGATTCTGACTTCAACGCTGGCGCAACAGGTGCGCGAGGTCATGTTGTTAAATTGGGCTACACAATCAGTAAAAACTTCTCGACTAGTCTTGCCTATTTAGCTGCGGAGGAATATACCGATAATAATGAAGGTACTGATGGCACTGACAGGAATACATTTCAAATTGATGTGAAAGCTAAGTTTTAAATATCTTACTCGGGTGCGATTAAAAGTGAAGTTAAAGTATTTATCTTTTTTTTAAAGAAGCTGCTCACCAACTCTCGCGGTTAGGCTAATAGCTCTATCCTTAACCTAACATTTTTAGCATATCGTTGTTGGGTTGCCAAAGAGACGGCAGCCCAACCTACATATGTCTAGATTTATTTCACTTTTAATCACACCCATCATCTTATTCAGTTTTTTTATAAAAACACCTTAAAATTTCAACACAGACCATTTTTTGGATAAAAAACAACAACATTAAAATAAACATTTACCTTCAATGTTGTTTTTAAAAAAATCTTTCATTTCAATCTATTAAAACATTCTTATTTCAAGAGCCTCATTTACATCCCATCTGAAATAAAAAATCTATCAATTTTTGTCTTCGATTTACAACTTTTTTTGAATTTACTTCTATAGTTATATTGAGGAATATACTTTAACTATAGGAAAAAAAACATGAAAATAATTAGTTCCGCTATAAAAACAGCACTTTTTGGTGTGGTTTTAACGTCGCCCATAGTATCTGCTTCTGACAAAGACTTATTAGATACATTATTTGAGAACGGGGTTTTAAATAAAGCTCAGTATGAAAAACTAACAAAACAAGCTGAAGAAAAAGAATCAACAGCTCCAGTTGCTATTAGTTCTACCCAAGAGAAATCCTCAGACTGGACTTCTCGCATAAAAGTATCCGGTGATATACGTTTCAGACAAGAAACACGAGATAGTGATGTAACAGGTTCTGAAAAAAACCGCAGCCGTATTCGCGCTCGTCTTGCAATCAAGGCTAAAGTAAATGATGAAGTCCATGCTGGTTTACGCTTAGTCACTGCTGGCGGCACAACCTCAACCAACCAGACTCTTGAAGGGGGGGGCCGGTGGTAAAAATATTTTCTTTGATCGAGCCTTTATTAAATGGAGTCCTGAGTTCATCAGTGGGACTGACTTAGTCCTCGGAAAAATGAAGCAACCCTGGTTCAGTGTATCAAATAATATTTGGGATAGCGATGTTAATCCAGAAGGCTTAGCTTTAAGCTATAAACGAAAACTAGGCTCCGTTAAAGTAAAAGCAACGGGCGGTTATTTTTTATTAACTAACTATGACAAAGGTAGTTTTAGTGATGATATGACCATGTACCATGCTGGACTTAGTGGTGCAATGGCGCTTAATGACATGGTTACCACAACTTTAGGCTTCAACACATTCTTATATAACGGAACTACAATTGATGAGTATTTAAATTGTGAAACAGGGAAAACTTGTCCAGATGGCGTAACTGGTTTTGCAGGCGATAATGTTAATGGTGATGCCGATGCTGATTTTAAATTGTACGAAGTCGCTGGAAAAATTGACATAGATACAGGCTTATTACCTATCCAGTTATTTGGTAATTATGTGATCAATGCAGCAAATGGTATTAAAAGCAGTGAAGATTCTGCCTGGTTAGCTGGAATCTCAACAAAATATAATAGTTTTAAACTTAGCTACAACTACCGCGACACTCAAATCAATGCAGTACCAGACACATTCAATGATTCTGACTTTAATGCTGGGGCAACGGGCGCACGAGGTCATGTTGTTAAATTAGGCTACAAAATAAGTAAAAATTTCTCTACAAGTTTTGCATATCTAGGTGCTAAAGAATTTACAAGTAACAATGAAGGTAAGGATGGTACTAATAGAAATACCTTTCAAATAGATGTTAAAGCTAAATTTTAAGTAATCTCGTGATATAAATTATGAGTATGTTCAATTTGAAAAAAAACCTCTTTGAACTATACTCTAATAAAATTAACCCTACTTTAAAAAGGATATACTATGAAAACCATAAGTTCAATATTCATCGTGTTTTTTTTATCCTGCTCGCAAGCTTTTTCAGCAGACGTCTCGCCACAGAAAATTGAGGGTGCAACGACTATTGATGCCACAAAAGCCAAACAACTTTTTGATCAAGGTGCTTTATTTGTAGATGTTCGACGCCATAGCGATTGGGATAGTGGGCGTATTCCTGATGCATTACATCTTGACTTAAAAAAAATTTATTCTATTGAGACTCTTTCAGAAGAAGCAAAAAAAGATGAGCCAATTATTATTTATTGCAATGGCGAAAAATGCCTAAGAAGCTCTAAAGCAACAGTTCTTGCTGTCGAGTGGGGATTTAAAAATATTTATTTTTTCCGAGATGGCTTTCCAGCCTGGAAGATGGCTAGTTTTCCTGTTGAATAAATCCTGAGAATAAAAATATGCCACTTCGTACTCGTATCACTTTATCGGTATTTATTGCGATATTGTCTGTTATTACTGTATTTGTGATATACAACAGTTTTATTACTCGTCAACTAGAAGATAAAAACAGCTTACAAACCATTCATGCAGATAAACAAATATGGGCACTTATTGTTAATAATCAGCTTTCAAAAATGCGTTCACAAGCACAGTTATTTGCTCGAGATCGTAGCTTTAAAAAAGCCCTGCTTAAAAATAATTTAGAGAAGCTGGCTGAACAATCCAAAACTAGTTATAACTCACTTTCCTCATTAGGGCTTAGTTCTAATCTCTTGATTATAAATACCGCAGGGAAAATTCTTGCAGAACAGCCAAAAAAAAATACAAACACTTCCGCCAACAGCTTAGTTTCAGAGGCAGTAACATCAGGAAAAATTACTTCTAAATTAACAACTTGGGAAGAAGAGACTGTTTTATCCGTGGTTTTCCCGATTATAAAAAGAGGGAAAATTATTGGTTTAGCTGTATTGAATAACTCTTTGGAAACTCTTTTAGCTGAATTAAACCAAAATATTTCTGGGGAATCATTCTTTATCTCGCTAAAACAACAACAGAACCCAACATCTTTACCCTCCTCTTTTTCAAACTTTGATCTGCAATTACCGGAATCAGGTAAAAGTAGTAATACGATTGAATCAGAAAATGATAATTATTTTTCAGTTAATGCAATGTCTATCTTTAATCAAGAGACAGAAGTCGGCGTATTAATGACTAAAAAAGATGTCACCGAAGAAGTCGTTCAAGCAAATAAATATTTATTGATTAAAATTATCGTTTGTTTTGTACTGATACTGACGATACTAACGACTATCTTTTTTCAGATAAAAAAAGCATTGTACCCTCTCAGCAAAATTATTCCTGTAGTAAAAAGTATCTCTCATGGCGATTTTACTGTTGGATTAGAACAAAAATTTGACGGTGATATGGGTGAATTACAAGATGCTATTGTCAAAATGAAAGAAGAGCTAGGTATTTTACTAGAGCATATTTCACAATCTGTTTCAGAACTGATGGGGGCCGCTCAAATTGCAGAGGTTCTTGATGCTTCATTAGCTGGGACGAGAAAGCAGCAAGAAAAAGTACAAAGCCTAATTCAATCCATTTCTAGCATTGGCTCTTCAGTAGAAAATGTTGCCAACGTTGCTCATACTGCTGCTGAAAAAGCTCAAGAAAGCAATGTAGAAGCAAGCAAAGGAAGTGAAATTGTTACTCAAACAACAAACTCTATTGAATTGCTTGCAACTGACGTCAGTAATTCTTCAACCTCCATCCGTAATATTGAAATGGATAGTACGAATATTGGAGAAGTGATCAAGTTAATCAAAAATATTAGTGAACAAACTAATTTACTGGCTCTTAATGCTGCAATTGAAGCGGCTCGTGCAGGAGATCAAGGTCGTGGATTTGCCGTTGTTGCTGATGAAGTGCGAACACTCGCTCAAAGGACACAAACATCTGCTCAAGAAATAGAACAGATGGTTAAATCTTTACAAGAAAACACCCATAGCACTGTCGATGTGATGGATCAATGCCTTGAGCAAACTAAGGTTTGCGTAACAGAAGCAGAGCAGACTGGAACAGCGTTTAATAATATTATTCAGTCCGTTAAAAGCTTGGTTGATTTAAACGATCAAATCGTGAATGCAACGGTAGAGCAAGTGACACTAAATTCTGACATAAGCAATCAAACTACAGAAATACGACACGTTGCAGAACAAATGGCAACTTCACAAAAAAGAGGTTCATTACCGTCAAGTGATAGACTAGTCAATATTTCTTGTGAACTTCAATTATTAATGAGTAAGTTTAAATTAAAGACGACATCTGACATGGAGCCTTCAAATTTAAATGATACAGGTCAATCTGTAAGTGAACAAAACCAAGAAGATGATGTTTTGTTTTAATTTAGACGTTATTAAACCCTAAAGCTCATTCCCCAACAAATCAGAAACCATAGCCTTACCTACGCCAAAAACTTGAATACCCTTCCTTATTTTGGCTGTATACTGCTCATGTAAATGTCCATGAAAAACCTTTTTCACCCCCATTGCCTCAGCTAATTGATCAATCGCTATAAAACCGTGACGATGACTTCTTGGGGCTTCATGTGTTACTAAAATGTCAGCTTTTAATGTTTTTAACTTTGCTACTTCATCAGGCCAAATAGCAGATTGAATCTTTAAAGAAAGTCCAGAAAATGTAGAATTAGAGCCCTGACCACAAACATAATCTTTCTTACTTTTCCACTTGGGCGATGTGGGTGGATACCAAACTCTACCTAAAAATATCCCTCCCAAACCAGCGACCCTTAATCCTGCCATCTCTTTTATTTTAAGATGTAAACCATTTTCTGATAATTTAGAAGAAAATAGATTTTCATGGTGTAAAGGAAGATCAAAGTCATGATTCCCAGGAATCCACCAAACTTGAGTTTTATCCACAATAGAATGAATATATTGCTCTAATGGTTTTTTTAAGTCGTAATCTCCTAATAAAACAATGGCTTCTGGAAGATATTTTTTTACAGCATCAATTAATGGATTAAAGTCCCCATGAGGATCACCAGCAAATAAAATTTTCTTTTCATCCATCATATTTACCTAGCTTGTATTTTCAGGCAAAAACATCTAATTCCTTATTTTGGATCGGATTTTCCTTAGAGAATAGTAGTTGTATTTTATCGACACGAGATAATTTTTTAATCTTTATTTCTCGTTTTGTAGCAGAACTTCTATCATGCCCTGCTTCAAGATAAACCAGCTTTTTAGGTTTTCGACCTCTAAAATATTTTGCACCTTTTTGAGCTACATGTTGGGCATAACGCTTATCCACATCATTAGTTATCCCCGTATAAAGCGATTTATCAGAACAATAAATCATATAAACAACCCAGTTACTCACGATTTATTATTTTTAGGGCCTATTTTTAAATTAAAAAATACTGCTACTGCTAAGGCGACTACAATATAAGCATAGCGAGCTATGTACATTAAAATTGTATTTCGTCCATGCATCGCTGCATCTTTAATCGGCGGATTTATAAAGTAAGTCCAAAATAATGCGACTATAAAGTAAACCATAACGCCTGCAATTGCCCAATGCAATGGGTTTCTATCGTACTTAGAGGCATTTTTATAAAACCATACCAAAATAAAAATTGCTACTACCGAGCCAATAATCATAGTCTTTAACCTGCTTGTTTTAAAACAACTTTATTCATCCCCAGCTCGCACATCAAACTCAATTTTCCAACGGTGCGAATCCTGCTGTGATACAGCATGTAACTCCAATGTGCCAACTTCTGTTACTGCTGCACTCAAATGCACAGGAATAACTTCTCCGGCATTATGCCCTTCTTCCGGCAAGGTTATTTCAATTTCGTCCAACTCTTCCAGCTCTTCATCCGTCCAATAGTCGAGACGTGTTCCCACTTTATCATCTCTGCGTGTATTTGAAGCAAAAAATCTAAAACGGACAGGCTCACCTATAACTAAACCAAATTCATCATCATGTA
>CAZZIX010000160.1:0-6132 GCA_964654345.1 uncultured Methylomarinum sp. | reverse complement strand
CAACACCAACACCAACACCAACACCAACACCAACAAATGATCCAGGTTCATTAACTAACGGTCAATCAATTTCTGTTTCACAAGCAACTAAAAATACTCAGGATTTTTATTTTATTGATGTACCTGCTGGATCCACATCATTAAAAGTACAAATTTCAGGTGGCTCAGGTGATGCCGATTTATATGTTCTTCTAGGTTCCAAGCCAAATCTTTCAGATTATACTTGTCGACCCTTTAGAACAGGAAATGAAGAAACCTGTACGTTTGATATTCCTAAAACTGGTCGATGGTACTTTATGCTTGAATCATATAGAGTCTATTCTGGAGTGGCAATTACGGCAACCTACGAGTAGTTAGTTCATAAAGATAGAGGAAGTAAAGCATCGACTCTTCTTGATAAAAGGGTACCTCCATTGTTGAGGTGCCCACCCTTTAAAATTTAATCCAAGTAAAAAGAATTCAATTCAGGTTTTGTTCTATACCCTTTTTTAGATTAGGCCAGTTTGAGAAGGCAAAAGCCCAAATCATAAAAATATTAACAAAAGGAATTAATAAACATAATACCCACCATTTATCAAAACCTGCTTTATCTAAAATTTTAGTGCCTAGCCAAAGAATAAAAATACCGTAAATCAAGACAAGTATATAAAACAGAGTCATTAAATTTCCCTCCCACGATCGGCCTGATTTTTCCAAGGTAAAAAAGCCAATTGTAAAAAAATTAATAATAAGCCAAAACCAGGTAAAAACACGAGTAATGCCCATGCTGGATTAAAACCAGCTTTCCTATAAATAAAGAAAACCGGAATTAAAATCATTAACCCTGTAATAACAATCGGAAAAATTTCAGGAATCATAAAAAACCACCATTAAATTTTATATTTTCAACACCATGTAAAACCATAAAATGCTTACCTTTCGCTCTGGAAATTAAGGTTACACCAGATTGCTTCGCCATATCCAAACCCATTTGTGTAGCTCCAGAACGAGACAACAATATGGGAATCGCCATCTGAGCTATTTTAATGACCATCTCTGAGGTCAATCTTCCCGTGGTATAAAAAATTTTCTTATTTCCACTTATGTTATTCAACCACATATAACCCGCGATTACATCAACAGCATTATGCCGCCCAACATCTTCTACAAAAAAATCTATCTGATCACCGGTGCATAGAGCACAGCCATGAACAGCTCCCGCTTTTTTGTAGATTTCATTCTGGTGTTTTAAAGAGTCTAATAATCCATAAAGGGTGGTTTGTTTAATAAGAAAAGGAGAAACTTTAGTATCTTTCAGTTTGTCCATTAAACGACCAAATACTGTGCCTTGCCCACACCCCGTAGTCACAGTTCTTTGTTCCATTTGTTTAGAAAAATCTGATGATTTTGAGTTTGTAACGACTGCCACAGCCTCTGTTTCCCAATCAACTTGTACTATATTTATTTCACTAAGCTGCTCAAAAAAACCCTGGTTTTTTAAATAGCCTAAAGTTAATAATTCTGGATGAGTTCCCATCGTCATTAATGTCACAATTTCCTGCTTATCAACGTAAATTGTTAACGCTCTCTCTCCTACAAGCTCAATTTGTCTTTTATTACCACATTCATCTACAGCAATTGTAGACTTAGAAAACCCTAAACCTGCCTTTGTCATCTCTGGTTTTTTGGTTTTATTCATCCCTGTTTTTCTCCAGTGCTTCTAACTCATCCAAGGTATTTATATTAAGAAAGACCTCTGCATTCTGACTAAAATCAACTTTAATAAGCTGATGTTGTTGCAACCAAATATCTATTTTACGATGTCCTGCTGATAAATACTTTTCTAAACTATCTTTCAATGATTTTTTTAAAGCTAAAAATACTGGATGCATGCGCTCTCCATCAAAGGCGACAGCGATATCAACTTTATTCTCTGTTAGCGCAGTTAATAACCTTTGTAAATGTTCTGCTTTAATTAATGGTGAATCACAAGGCATCACACAGACAATATCAGTTTTGGCATTTAACATTCCCGACAGCACACCTGCTAAAGGTCCGTCAAAAGTATCTGTCTGATCAGCAATCACCTTATAACCAAATTGCGCATATTCTTGTTGATTTCGATTGGCATTGATCAAAACTGTATCAGCCACTTTTGACATTGCATCAACTGCATAAATCACCATGGGTTTATTATGATAAACAACCAATCCTTTATCTTGTTTATTCATTCTTCTGGCTAACCCACCTGCTAGCACTATACCTGTTACTTTGTTTTGTTCACCCATAATGTTAAGCTTTACCCATGTTAATTAGAATATTCATCTTCGCAAACCTACTATTTATTATAAGCTGTTCTTTTCAACAAGCTAAATCTACTAGCAGTACAACAATTCATTATTATCAAGCAAAAACACAAAAGCCATATGATGATGTACTCGCTGAACTAGAAATTGCAATTGCTGAACATAATTTCCGAATAACAGGCCATAGTAGAGTTGGTAAAGTTATTCGTGATAGAGGAACAAAAAACTTTCCTGATTACGACACAATACAATTTTGTAATTTAACCCATGCTAAAACATTATTACTGATGTCTCCGCATTCTGTTAGCTATATGCCCTGCAATGTTGTTGTTTATAAATTTAAAGACAGAACAATTGTAAAAACACATTTACTGCCAATTGATACTGAAAACAAAGATCTCAATCATTTTTCCGAAAAAATGAATGAGACTCTTAGGCAAATTGTCGATTTTGCAGTTGAAGAATAATCATCTAAAAATTTTCAAATACCTAATAAAATATACTATGCGACTGTTTATACAACGCGGAAGATGATAAAAAAGACAAGTAAAATGTTAAAATATTTATGGTCGAGTACTTAATAGGGTATCTTCTTTCACTTAACTGTTTTATAGGAAAAACAATCATATGAAAAACAAACTAATTTTATCCATCAGCTTATCAGTTTTATTGATCGGGTGTACAACAACTGAACCAAAAAAAATTACAGAAGAAGCTGTTGTTGAAACAAAGAAAGTTAATGACTTCCCTACTCGTGATCGGGTTGAATACGTTTTAAATTGTGTTGCTAAACACGGTGGACTAAATTACATAAATCAATATGCTTGCGGTTGCAAGATAGATAAAATTGCAGAAAAAATGACTTTTGATGAATATGAAAGTGCTAAAACTTTTTCATATTTAAAGAAAACACCGGGGGAAAATGGTGCTGCTTTTCGAGACCCACAGCATGCTAAAGATTTGAGAACGCTTCTCAAAGAAGCTGATCAACATGCTGAATCACAATGTTTTGTGAAGTAAATTTTAAAGCTAACAAAACAAAAATGGGTTCATAACTTATTAAGCTAAAAACCCATTTTTTACTTACAAAAGATAAATTATTTTGTACTTAACTTCCACTAAAGCCATTGTATCTAGCTTTAAGTTCTTTAAAAGTATCATCAGCTTTTTTCATTAACTCTAATACTTCAGCTTTATCTTTATCTTTTTTAAACGCCAAACGTGCTTTACCTAGTCTTCCTAGTGCTTTTTCGCGAATACTGTAAGTTACAGTACTTTCAATTTCCTTTGCTTGTTGTTTAGTAGACTTAAACATCTTCATTACTGTATCTTTTTCAACATCATCTTCAATAGCTTTCAGAGTCTCTGCTGAAATTTCAAGAGTTTTTTCAATATCCACAACTGTTTCTGCAGGGGTCTTATTTTCAATTTTTCCCATTGGTTTAGCCATTACAGAAGGAGCAGTTGCAAGCATTGCAATACTAATGAATAACGCTAAAGATACTTTTTTCAATAAACCCATAATAGATTTTTCCTCGTATAGATAATTATTTTGGTTTTTATGCATCACAAATATGTAAGCATGAAGCAATCTTACCATAGGAATACTGAATGTTTCTTAACTATTAATCACCCATTAATTATAAGGTTATCTTAAGTATAAAAATAAACCCACTTTCCCATGTCTATACAATAACTTACAAATAAAACTCCCTCGCGACCCTAGTAAAAACTCTTCCTTTTAAATACTGAGGTACTTAATGTAACCACAGGATAAGACCAAAAAAATTTTCAAAATTCAGAGGCACTTAACTCATTATTTGTGAAACAAACTACTGCATTCTGCCCATTTTTCTTGGCTGAATACAATGCTTTATCTGCTGTTTCTAGAAGCAATTGGCTATTTCGTTCACCCAAAGAAGGAATATAAACTGTAAAACCACAACTGATCGTTATTTGTATTATATTCTGCTCATAATAAAAAGGTGTGCTCTCTACAGAGAAACGTATTCTTTCAAATATATTTTTGGCATTATCTTCTGAACAATTAAAAACCAGCAATATTTCATTTGTACCCTTATGTCCAACCGAGTCAAAGAACCTTAGCTCAGACCGAATATGTTGTTTTACTCTACGTAATAGAAAATCACCTGTGTTTTGACCATATACTTGGTAAATATTTTCAATATTATCTATCTCACATAATGCAAGACATAAAGGCTGGTTTTGTTGTGAAGCTTTTGAAATTTCCTTTTCTAATTTTTTCATATTATTCAATAATTTTGTCAATAATTAGCTTTAAATATATTTACCATTCCTTAAATAAAACAATATTAGACTTCTATAATATAGAATATTCACTGAATTAATCCTGAATATTAAATTTGATGGCTTTGTTAGCTTCAACAACTTAATTCTAGTAAAGTAATATCATCAAGCTGTCTCACATCCCCTCGAAATTGACTTGCTTTTTGATTGAGAAAATTAATATCTTTATCGTTAAGTAATAACTCATGTATAGCTTGGTTTAATCGATCTAGCCCAAACTCTTCTTTATCACTATTTATTGTTTCAGTAATACCATCTGAATAAGCATAAACTCGATCACAAGGTTCAACTTTCAGCTTCTCAGTCGAAATAAATTCTTGGTTAATGATTCCCAACGCCAGTAAGCTGGAGTTTATTGTTTTCCATAAACTGAATTTACGATAAATCAACACATCCGACATTCCACAATTCCAGATTGTTAGATTGCTCTTATCTGGATTCAGCTCAATAAAAATGGCACCTAAAAATAACCCTGTTGGTAATTTAGCTATTAATTGTTGATTAATTTCATTTGCAATACTAAGCAAAGATTGATTTTTTTTCGTCATTGAATAAAAAATATCATTAACAGTGGGGCCAGCAATTGCTGCTGTTAACCCATGCCCAGTAAAATCCCCCAACATAATATGTCTGGTTCCATCAGGTTTAAACGCTGATAAGAGAACATCACCTGAGATATTTTCTACGGGTATCTCTAAAGTTCGCAGCTGTGCTTCATCAAAAGATGTAGTCTCGCGCATTTTTAAAATTATATTTTCTATAACTCCACGCTCATAAGTTAAAACGTTCTTGGTCTTATTAAGCTCTGCTTGTAATTCAAGCATGCGTTTTCCTACTTGTAATCTAGCCTGCAACTCTGCACTTGCAAATGGTTTTGCAATGTAATCATTTGCCCCAGCCTCTAACCCTGCCACAATATCATCAGTATCACTTCGTGCTGTTAATAAAATAATAAAGGGTATTACATTTTCAAGCTCCAGACGTATTCTACGACACAACTCCAACCCATTAAGTTTCGGCATTTCCCAATCAATCAATAACAAAAGAGGAGCTTCATTTTCCTGAAGAATTTGCCAAGCAGCTTCTCCGTCTTCAGCGACTACTGGTGCATATCCCCACTTTTTGCTAATTGCTACCAGCATAGAACGAGAAGTTAGATCATCATCAGCGATTAATATTTGCACGAAAACACCTCCTCCATTGCTAAATTTTATTGATTAAACCCAAGTTCATTTTATAGAAATTAAGGTGTTTGATTTGTTATCAACTTTATTCAAACTAAACTCTTACTACAAAAATCATCTGATTATTCTTAAAAAGATTAGCTTATTAAGCTGATCTTTCAAGTTAAACTTCACTGATAACGAAGACAATCTTTATTGATGTGATTAATAATGAAGTACACGTAAGCATTTATGATTAGCCTGTCATCTCGTTAGCAACCCAACAACCGGTATGCTAAAATTAGGTTAACGATAGAGCTGTTATCCTATACTACACAGGAGTTGGTGAGCTAATT
>CAZZIX010000159.1:0-6163 GCA_964654345.1 uncultured Methylomarinum sp. | reverse complement strand
AGCTCAGTATGCATTCCCACCGAGGACGGTGGGAACGAGAAACCTGTGGTTTGTTAATAGCCATGTAAATTAATAACAATAAGGAAATTTGTAGAAAAAAATACTATTTGTGTTTCTTAATTTGAGCATCAACCAGAAAACATAGCTAATTCGAAAAATAGTCAGATCAATTTTTACCTACCCCTATGATAAATCTTTTTAAAAATTATCCTATTATATTATCTTTAGAGAAATAGAGTTAAGTTTTTTTCGATAAAGCATTTAAGACTATTGATTTAAAAGAATTGTATCAAAAAGAGTCACAAGGGTGGGGTGTGACATTGAAACTCAATGTTTGATTTTATAGAATAGGAGACTTATACTCGTTATCAGTATATTTGCTTTGGAGACAAAAATAAGAAAATTGATTTTTTTTATTAATAATCTTGTTTTTTCTTCAACGGTAAACGCTGTAAATCTAAATCAATAGGATGTTTATTCTTCATACACCTATCTTCTAAAGAGGTTGAAATGCTCACGCCAATTTGTGCGAGTGACAAGGAAAAATCTGGATTAAAGGCTACTCACAGATGGATCAAAGAAAACAGGTCATTTTTAGAAGAACGCTTATTACTTGATGGAGCTCTTCTTTTTAGGGGATTCCCAGTTCAAAATCAAAATGATTTTTATTCCTTTTTAGAGCTGTTTATCGAACCCGATGAGGAGCTTTTAGACTATACGGCAGGTGCTTCTCCTCGAGAAAAAGTTGGTAAAAAAATATACACTTCGACTTCCGCACCTGCGTTTGTTAAAATTTTGTTACATCCTGAAATGTGTTACGTTAAGAACTTTCCATCCAAGGTTGGTTTCTATTGCAAGCAGTCTCCAGAACAAGGTGGCGAAACCCCCTTGGCGGATGCCCGACAAATACTGAAAGAAATTCCAGATAACATTGTCAAAATTTTTGAAGATAAAGGAATCATTTACTATCGTAAAATGCTGTACCTCAGTTCGCTTCGCAATTTTTTTGGTGAAGCTCTTTCGTCTATAAAGGTGTCAACTTGGAATTATGCCTATAAAACAGATAATAAAAAAGATATTGAAGCAGCTTGTAGAAAATCTGGTCTATCCTACACCTGGAATAGCGATCAATCCTTAACAACTGAAGCCAAGGTTAGCGCTATCCAAAAACATCCTAAAACGGCTGAAAAAACCTGGTTTAATACCATACACTTTTTCATTCACGAAAAATATATGTTTGGAAATTACCTGGGCCCAATTATTCGGCTTTTTAGAAAATTAACCGGTGAAAAATTTGAGGTGTTTTTTGGTGATGGTAGCGTTATTCCGCCCTTAATCAAAAAACAGGTTTTAGACATAATTGATAAAAACACTTGGACATTTCAATGGCAGAAAGGTGATGTTTTGCTAATTGACAATTATCTTTGTATGCACGGAAGAAACCCTTTTTCCGGGTCTAGAAAGATCTATGTTGGCCTCATTGGAAAGCCTTAAATAAAAGAGAGAACTCCATGAACCTAGATAAAATCATTAGTGATTATGAATCCTTCCATAAGGATCCCTTAAATATTAGAATTCATATAATTTGTGTTCCCTTAATCATATTGAGTATTGTGGGTATGCTAAATGCTATTCCTATATCTTGGGGATGGGTAGGCATCGGTCATATAGTTTGTCTTCTGTATTCTAGTTATTATATTTTTTATGCACGATCATATCTCCTCTCGTGTTTTGCCCTATTTGCATTTCTAATTATGATAGATTTCTTTCTCGCGAAACTTCCAATCCAATTATATTTATCTATCAATATTTTGCTTTTTGTTGTTTGTTGGATTTTACAGTTTTGGGGGCATAACAAAGAAGGGAATAAACCAGCGTTTATTGACAATAAAGAAACCGCCTTTCATTCAACATTCATGGCCCCCATTATGGTCATCCGACATATCAGGAACCTTTTTTAATCTGATAAATAGTACTAGTCAGTCACGAAAGGTCTCTGGGCTTTACTGGTTGAGTTAGGAAGCTAATGGATAGTCTTATTCAGGATCTAAGTCTTAAGAAACAGTACGGTTTTTAAGAGCTCGTCGTTTTTTCCAGTCAAACCAGCCTTGTGGTGATAGTTTATTCATCAGGCGATCAAGGGATGACATAATGATTAAATTATAAAAACCTTGTAGTTTTCCCTGCCATGTTTGGCTGGGGCAACGAAGTGAAATAGCACATGAAGCTTCGTCATAGACAAAATGATGCCAGTAGCCACTTGGGATATACAAAGTTTCTCCTGGCTCAAGTGTTACACGGAAACCTTGGGTATCCTTTAGTCTTGGGTGTGATTTAAAGTCAGGCTGGTGCACATTGACATAACTTCTGCAAGTGAATGGATAACGGTGGAGGTTATTTCCTTGTTCAAAGGGATACAAGGTTATGGTTTTTTTTCCAAAAATAGCCGTATGAAATACATGAGACATATCAATATCAAAATGCATTTGTGTTACTGAGCCCTTGCAGCCAAAAAACATAAAAATAAACTGTTTTGATAGCCCATCTACTATGGATGGGAAAATGACATCATCAACTAATGCAGGTATTTCAGATTTAATATTATATAGAAACATTCTCAAATCTTGAGAGCTTGTTGTAACTGTTTTTATATAGTCTTTAAAAGAAATAAGTTTTGCGTTAGACATGTAGCCTTTACCCGCCTCAACAAAACTTCCATCATAAACCTTTACCTGCTGGCTACCATGCTGGTTTTTGAAAAAATCAGGTGTCCATTTTTTTAAAGCAGGCCATGATTTAGCTAGGTCTTGGATTACCAAAGGTTTAAGAGGGATAAAATAAGAATCAGAAAAATCTTTCTTGTCGATGGTTTTAACTTTATCAACCGGAGAAAGTTCTAAAGAAGGTGGTGGGAAATCAGACATGATGTTATCCAGCTAAAAACTCGCTGTATGTATAAAGAATATCCGGTTGCTCCCAATGAAGAAAATGTCCAGCTCCAGGTATCATTTTAAAAACACAATTAGGAATTTTTGATGCGGCTTGTTCTATATCACTGACATCAATAATCGCATCATACTCACCACTGACTATCAAAGTGGATGCTTTAATATTACTTAGCTTTACAAAGTCTTCAATATCCGTTGCTTGTTCAACAAATTTACAATGTTCATAAAAGCTGAGAAAATCTTCTCGACTCATGCCTTTAAACTGCAAAATCATCTGTTTTTTGTGTGAGTCTGGAATGTGCTGGCCAAATTTTTCTATCATCAAAGGTGCGATTTCATCCGTTTTATCACCATCGAACAAGCCCTGTCCTTCTCTAATCACTTCAATTACGGCTTTGCTAGGTTTCGCACCAAAGCTACCCAATATCATCTTGTTAATCAAGTCAGGGTGCCGAGCTGCTACAGCTGCCGAGATAATTGTCCCCCAAGAGGCTGCGGCTAAAATAGTTGAACCATCATTGGGTGTTGTGTGCTTGACAACCTCATATAACACATCAATTTGTTCTTCAAATGTTACCCCGGGTTCGCCTGATAAAATAGAGGCCCTACCTTGTCCTGGTAAATCAAATACAACAATCGAATAATCAGCAACAAAGTGACTAACGAATGAGCGCCAGGCAGCCATAGTTTGTTTAGCTCCGCTGATGCAGACAATGTGCGCTTCTGCTTCACCATAAATACGGTAAGGTACAAGAAATCGCCCAATGGTAATTTCGCCTTTAACAATTTTCATTAGCTAATTTTTCATTTTGTAAGGATTTACGGCATGTTCCGATAGAATGAGTCTAACGCAGTCAAGGGAAGATGCTTTCAATTTATTATTCTTAATTGGTTATTATAAAGAAAGATTTCAAAATACGGTATTTTATTTAGCTAAATTTTTCTAAAAGCATTTAAGGGTACCTCTATAAATTGAGAATGGAAAATTAAACTCAAATTATCTAATCTCTGCGCCACCTGCATGGATGTAGGTGAGAGGACGTGAGCATTAGGGCAGGAAGCCTGTGAGTAGAATAATGCAGGAGCAGTTATCGCGAGAGTAGCAGAAGCTTTGAAATCCTTGGCAATAGCTTGCTATCGTGCGAATTTTGCCTTGATCATGAATATTTTGGTTCACTATAAATGAAAGTATTTATTATTGCTCATAAATTCACTGCAAAACGTAATCTGTTCTCATTTTTTCTCTAACAAGAAGAGTCTGAAGGAAGCTGCGGTAATAGTAAGAGGAAAATTAAAAACTTGCCATGCTAATATGCGAGTCAAATTCGAAACATCTAAAGGACTTATTACTGTTGAAACATGACTAATTTTACTAAGCTTACTCGGAGTAAATCCTCTGGATTAGAATTATCTACGGGTAATTTTTTAGAAAGAGAAGGGGGCGAATATGCAGGCACACATCTATTAATTGATTGTTGGGGGGCTTCTCGACTAGATGATATTGAATATATGGAAGATACTCTGAAACGTTGTGTTTCTGCAAGCTTTGCGACTTTATTACACCTTCATTGTCATCAATTTTCTCAGTCTGGTGGATTATCTGGGATAGCTGTTTTGGCTGAGTCTCATATTAGTGTTCATACTTGGCCAGAAAGAGATTTTGCGGCTTTTGATGTCTTTATGTGTGGCACTGCTCAGCCAATGAATGTTGTTGATGTATTAAAACAAGCTTTTCAGCCAACTGAACTTAAGGTTAAGGAAGTATTGAGAGGTTATTGTGGTACTGAGTAAATTAACCGCTTTATGAAAAAATTATCCCCCTCCTCCCTTCGGTATCATGATTTTCTATTATTTACCATCATGGCAGTTCTTGCTGGATGTGGGTTAATTTATGAATATCTTTTGTCACATTATGCTGGTCGTATTTTAGGTGCTGTAGAACAAGTCATCTTCGCGATGATAGGTGTAATGATTGTATCTATGGGCTTAGGTGCTTTTGCTGCGCGTGTTTTCAAGTCTTATTTTAATGCTTTTGTCTGGTTGGAACTCAGTATCGCTTTTATGGGTGGCACAGCTGTTTTATTTCTTGCTGCAACCACTGCATTAGCTAATCAGTTTCCGCAACTATTAATTGAAACTTTTGCTATACCACCTGATTTGATCCCTCGTGGAGGATTAGTGAGTTGGGCAAAAAAAATTGCGTCGGTGATGCCGTATGTAACAGGTTTTATACTGGGTTTTTTGATTGGTATGGAAATTCCATTAATTGCCAGTATTCGTGAAACCCTGTACGGAGAGCATGTTGAACATAATATTGGCTCTGTTTATGGAGCGGATTATATCGGAGCAGGCATAGGAGCAGCAATTTGGGTCATCTATATGTTGAGCCTACCCCCAACACAGGCTGCTGTAATTACAGCCAGTGTCAATTTAGTTGTTGGACTGATATTTTATTGGGTATACCGAGCAAATATTAATGCAGGCGTTATGGTTGTTTTAACACATTTTCTAGTGGCAGGAGTGCTGAGTGTTATCGCCGTCAAAGGTATGGATTGGGATAATGCGATGGAAGATCTACTTTATAAAGATAAAGTGATTTTCAGTTCAAACACTCAGTATCAGCATATTACAGTGACTGAACGTATTATGGACCCTGCTAAACCAACAGTGATTTCGCTTTTTATTAATGGACGCTCTCAGTTTGCTAGTAATGATGAAATTATTTATCATTCGATGCTGGTTTCGCCCGTGATGCACGCATCAGCATCGCACAAAAATATTTTGATTATTGGTGGTGGCGATGGTCTGGCCTTACGCGATGTATTACGCTGGAAGCCAGAATCTGTTGACCTGATAGATATTGACCCTGCTATTATTGAATTTTTCACTACCCCAAAAACTGTAAATGATAGAATTATCAACCAAGCGTTATTAGATTTAAATCAACATTCATTTAGTAATCCGAGAGTGCATACTCATTTTGGAGATGCCTTTATCAAAGTTGATGAATTAATTCAGTTAGGTCGATTGTATGACAGCATTATTGTTGATCTACCCGACCCCAGCCATCCAGATTTAAACAAATTATATTCTGCACGTTTTTATGCCAAGTTAAAAATACTACTGACAGGTGATGGAGCAATGGTCGTGCAGTCTACGTCACCTTATCATGCTAAAAATACTTTTTTAAGTATTGGTAAAACGGTGAAGTATGC
>CAZZIX010000158.1:0-6180 GCA_964654345.1 uncultured Methylomarinum sp. | reverse complement strand
TTATTTACATTCTACTTTTAAAGAGCGTATTTTGTGATAAAAATGGAATTCACCAAATCCATGAACTTTAGAGTTAGGACGAAAAATAAGTTCCGATTCTTCAAGAATATCTTGTTTAGTAATACCCAAAGATTTCATTAGAACTGGATGATTAGCCATTTCTGCTAAAGTTAACTTAAACCTCTTATTTTCAAATACTGTCAAAACTGCTTTAGGGCCAACAATTGCACTTTCAATCCGTTTATCCCAGTTTTCTCCATTAACATCTTTTAAATTTTTTAATTTCTCCGGACCAGGAATACGAGTTTGGCTTCCCTGATATTGAGTATCATCAAATATATCAACCCAACAATCTTTATTTTTTGCCAATACATTAGTGGGTTGAGTTAATATAAAAAGAAGAACCACTAATAACTTAAAACCATGATTAATTTTTTTAATTCTTATCATTTTATTTCCCCTTCTAAATTCGTTGGTTGGAATAACGGTTTTATTGTTAACCCAATATTTTTGTTAGCCTTTGTTGGGTTGCCAAAAAGACGGCAGCCCAACCTACAACGTAATTTTAAGTGCGTATGCACATTGATAAGTAAATTTTATAGGGTATTTATTATGCAGCGAACCAAGAAAAATTAGTCTCTAAATTTAGATTAGATGTTGATTCCTATGACCAAGCATTAATAAACATCTCTATAATTTCTTATCACTAGATAAGACTTAAATCATTGTGATGAAGTTCCATAGTTATAGAAAATTCATGTTTTTAATTATTCAACTACAACATACTTTTTTAGGAAAACTTGAATAGAATCCCAAGTACCCCCTTTATTTTTCATTAAAATTCCATGATAATTTGAATGTATTGCTACTAGCTCCTTTTGATTAGTTTTTAGTTTATCGAAAATAATTTGAGCACTATCAGGATTAACTACTGGGTCTTTATCAGCATAGATAATAAGTGTTGGGATAGTGATTTCAGGTAAGAGTTCTTCTACATTATTGGTTAAACGTCTCAGTTCATACAAGCATTTAACCGGAACATTTTTATAATTAATTTCTTTATTTTCTTGATCGTTTTCAACAAAATTTTTCATACCTTCCATAGACGTTAACCAATTAACCATTTGATTAGCCCCATGTAATAGTGGAACAAATAAAAACGATTTTTTTGTATAAGTAATAGGAACAGAGACAGCCACAATAGCAACGATCTGCCTCTTATCCTGAGCTGCTATTTTAAGAGCTAATGCTCCACCCGTAGAAAAACCGATGAGTACAACCTTGTTACAATAGTTTTTGATGAGTTTTAAACCCCTAGAAACTGAATCAAACCAGTCTTCATAAGTTTGTTGACGCAAGTCATGAGGTGAAGTGCCATGTCCTTTTAAACGCACGCCTAAAATAGTATAGCCTTGAGCGACTAGGTATTCACCATATGTTCTTAATTCGGCAGGGGAGGCTAACAAACCATGGATTAAAATAATACCAAAGCCATTATTTGTTTTTGGTTTTAACAAAAACGGTTTAGCATCTTCTAACGCAGTTTCCTGCTTGTTAATGTCATCATAACAAGCTTTTGAATAGCGAGCTTTGTCCCATGCTAATGAAATAATTTCATCATTAAATGACCATGTTGCCCATTGCTCTTGATTTATTTTTTCACATTGTTTATAGGCTTTTAAAATTGTGTCTATCACCGCACCAATAGGCTTAACTTCATTGTTATAAACAGAAATTAAGTTTTCCATTCGGATCGTGTCAAAATCAAACTCTTCATAAAGTTTTGGTAAAAATTGATATTGATCTTGAAAGGAAGAAATAAGGTTAGATGATTCTGCTAAACGAATAAAATGTTCAAATCGTATACTTTTCCCTTCAATTAAACCATTGTATTCATCTGGATTAAGTAGACTTCGATGTAAATTTACTGTTTTATTATTTTGTAACAATTTGATTGCTATATAGAGAGTTTTATAAAAACATTTTTTATTAATCTGCTGCTGCCCTTGCTCCATGCAATAAATAATTAGGGTTGATGCCAAATGACTTAAATTTATAGTTAAATTTGCATAAATTTCCTTCATATATTGATTACGTGTAGCTTTAGCATTCATTCTAAAATAAAAACCTAATAGTTTTTGTTTCAAATTTTGAGGTGAAGAATAGAGTGAAAACACTTCATCCAAAGAGTTTAGTTCCGAAGAAACCAGGCGCAATAAATATTGATTACAACCTAGCCAAACATCATGAGGGTCAACTAATTCCCCCATCCGTACATCCATATCGGTATCTTTAAACAGAAGGTTTCCTTCAACTAATAGTTCTTCGGTTTGTCTAGCTGATAATCCGTCTGAGAGCATTTCTACTCCTTTAAAGAGAAGGTTTTCTGATGAACGAATAGGATAGAAAGTAATATTAGTAGGAACAATTAATGTAGGTCTAAGTGCTGTGGTTAATAATTGTTCCAAAGAGTCCAGTTTTAATTCAACTTTCCATTGCATTAGCAAGTCGTAATTTTTATTTGTGTAGGCATTGCGAATAATGGCTTTAAACGCCTCTATTCCTTGCGCAAGTACGGCAGCCCCAGTATGTTGTTTACGTCTTTTTCCAGTAATACGTGAAAAAATACTATAATTTCCCTTGTCATCAATGACTCGATGATCTTTAACCATCCCACCTTCTGGAAAAATAATGATTTTTCTACCTAAAAAAACCTGTCTTGCAAGATTGGAAAATAAATTTTTATGGTTATGAGGAATCACTCCAATATTATTAAGATACTCAGCCATCACAGAGCCTTGTTTAAAAAACTCACTTGAAGCAATAGCACAGCTATAAGCACCTGTTTCTTCATAGATTAAATATTGGGGGATCATCGTTTCAAAACGAGAAAAATGATTACATAAAAAAATGTCGCCTTTGATTACTTGTTGATCGGTATGTAACTTTACATTAACTTTCAACATATTTAACACGGATCGTAAAACATTAATCGACCAGTCATACATCTTTTCGTTTATATCTTTTAACTCTGGGTAATTATTCTTGTTATTCATGGTATTGACCTCGAGTAAATAAACCTTGACCTAGTGAACTTATTTAATCATTATCATATTGACAGCATAAATTAATAGAGGTGCCCAGATGAACAAATTTAAGTTGCCCATTAGAGGAGGGTGTCTATGTGGAGCAGTAAAGTACGAAATTCAGGCGCAGCCAATAGATGCGGGAAATTGTCATTGCAGAACTTGTCAAAGATCAGTAGGCACCCCTTATATGCCAGTGTTATTTGTTCCTTATCAGGCATTAAAAATCAATGGAACAGTTAAAGAATTTCAAACTTTATCAGCAACAAGTCATATCATAACCAGAGCTTTCTGTCCACAATGTGGTACATCGCTATTTGGGAAGAATTCTTCGACAGATAAAATTAGGCCAGTTAATGCATCGACATTGGATGACCCTAGTGTTTATCAGCCACAAATGAATTTTTGGGTATCGGATGCGCAACCTTGGGATGTGATGAACCCGGAATTACCAAAATTTGATGAGAATCCGTCTTAACGGTAAGTTAAAGAAACTTGTAGGTTGGGCTAACGGCTCTATTGTTAACCCAACATTATTAGCTTGCTATACGTTAAACCTTCAGAATTTCCAGATCATATGTTGGGTTGCCAAAGAGACTGCAGCCCAACCTACATTATTAAATTGCTGAAACTATGAAAGTGTTTTCTAAAAAACCACAAATATTTGTGTTCCTGACTCTATTTTTTTTTGCTTATACTGCAAATCTTAATGCTGAAACAGTTAATAAAGGCAAACCAATTTCTAATGCATGGGAATTACCCCCTCTAATTCTTAATGATTTAGAGGGGCAAAAACATAATCTCTACGATTGGCATGGAAAAGTCATTATGCTAAATTTTTGGGCTACATGGTGTGGTCCCTGCCAGATAGAAATACCGGACTTTATTAAATATCAGAGAGAATATGGATCCCAAGGACTACAAATCATAGGAGTTGGCTTAGATGATGTTCGTAAGTTACGCAATTATGTACGTACTGTTGGGATTAATTACCCAGTGTTACAAGCTGATCCAGAGCTACAATATTCAATATTAAATCAGTGGGGTAACGCATTTGGAGTCCTGCCTTTTACTGTCATAATTGCAAGAGATGGTCACTTGGTGTTTATGCAGCAGGGTATTTTTAAACAGGAAGCTTTTGATAGCATAGTGAAACCGTTATTAAAAAAGATGAAGGAATAGATAATACTTTAATATACCTAGAAGAGCAGGTTGAGCTAACAGCTTCATCGTTAACCCAACTTTTTTTTACATCGATGTTATTGGGTTGCCAAAGAGACGGCAGCCCAACCTACGGTTTTATAGATTTATCTATTACTTTTTATTCTGTACCTGGTGATTCCAAAAACCAGTAACCCTGCTAAACAAAGCCATATCAAAATTGGCATTAGCCAAAACCATTGTTGATAAAAAGTTTTCTTTGGGGTTTTTAAATAAGGCACTTGATAAAACCCAGTCCATTCTTGGTATAAAGGTGATTGTTCCAGAATTTCTCCTGATGCCAAAACCACAGTTGAAATCCCTGTATTAGTCGCTCTAATCAATGGACGCCTGAATTCTACAGCTCTTGCCAAAGTCATGATTAAATGTTGATAAGGCTCCTGCCAAGTACCATACCAGGAATCATTAGTAACATTGACAGTGAATTGTGAGTCCATATCTGCATGTGATTTGGCAAAATCAGGGAATAAACTTTCATAACAAATTTGAGGGGCAATTTTAAAATCATTCAATTTCAATAACAGGGTAGGCCCTGGGCCTCGTGCAAACTGGCCTGTTGGTGGCAACCAATTTCTGATTTGTGGAAACATATCTTCGCCCGGGATATATTCACCAAAAGCAAGTAACTTGGTTTTACTGTAATGAGGGGATTGCAATTGGCCATTTTTATCTAATACAAACAAAGAATTAGTAATTAAGCGAGATGCAAGATCTACGCTATATGCGCCAGTAATAAGTGCGAGCTGTTGTTGCTTCAAAAAATCAGCAAGTGCCAGATTTGAAGGTTTTGATTGAAAAGCATCTCCCAACAAAAATGGAAAGGCTGTTTCGGGCCAGACCGCGAAATCAATATTTTCTTTTCCATGTTTTTGGCTACCTAGGGCAGTGAGTTTTTTATAACGATTAAAAATTTCATTACGATAACCTTGTCCAAGCTCAGCAGCCATTTTTTCTTCGTTGGAAATGCTGGCTTGAACCAAAAGTACATTAGCAGTTGCATCAGGTTGTGGAATATTATTTTTCAAGCTGATGCCGGTGATATTAAGCAAAGCAAAAATAGTAATCACTCCACCAGCTAAAAGCTTTCCTTTTAATTTGTGACGATTATCCCAGGCAAAATAGAGCGGTAAATTGGCTAAGAGGGTTAATGCACTTAAACCACTAAAACCTATAAATTCGGCCCAATGATAAAGAGGGAGATCAGAGGCATACCAGGAATATCCGAAATTCCAGTCAAACAAAGTGAATGAATAAAATTCACACAAAATAGTTAATAACGCCATTAAAGAGAGTGATAACCATGCTGGGCTGTTTAATTTTTTGTGTATAAAAAACCATACGCAGCCAGCAACGGGTACAAAAAGGTGAGCAACAGCAGCAAACAATATCATGCCAACAAAAGCAACAGGCCAAGGTAAATGTGCGAATTCATGAAGAAGATAGGCCACCCAGTTAAAACCAATGACAGTAAATATAAATGATGTTAGCCAGCCAGCAAGGAAAATTTGTTTATAAGAATTCTGGGTTGACCAGAAAATCCATAATGGCACAAAACAAAATAAAGAAGCCCAAGGAGGAAAAGGGATATAGCTAGTACCAATGAATATGCCCGAAATAATGGGTAAGAGCCAGTTTAGTTGCTGTTTTTTTGAGAATTCCATATCAATACACAAGTAAAAGTTGAAAAGAAAAGGGCATGCAGTTATGACTTGAGGCATCTCCATCAATTAATAGAGATGCCCTTGAATAAGGCATAATAATCAGGTCACTGGTGAAAGTCCAGAGTTTTACTTTATGTTAAAGAGTTTAAAACTATAGGTAAAATTAAAGGGGAACTGAATAGCGACTAAACTGGAGGATTACTGAAAAAATA
>CAZZIX010000157.1:0-6199 GCA_964654345.1 uncultured Methylomarinum sp. | reverse complement strand
CACTGGGACCGGAGCCTGCACTTCCCCACGCCAACAAAAAGTCCCCATCTTTTGTAAATTTTTGAATTCGCTGGTTTCCGGAATCAACCACATAAAAATCTCCGGTTAATTTGTCTACTGCTACACCAGCGGGAGTCCGAAAATTTCCATCTTCTGCACCCTGTGCACCAACTTCAAATATAACAGTACCTGATTCATCAAACTTGATTATCTTATTCTTTCTAGGAATCGAAACTAATACGTTATTTGTTTTATTCTCGACATCAAGACCGAACATACCGGCAGATAAATCAGCATTTGCAAATCCACTTATATATTTATACGTTGGATCAAAAGTGCGAACATATTCATCGCTACCCCACTGTAAATTATCTGGATAATAAACCCCCCCATTTAACCCAATTATATTACCATCCTGATTTATATCAATTCGACTTGGAAAACCAAGATAGCGTAATGACCTGTCTATTGGCGCTGATGCTCCATACTGTGCTAAAAATGAACCATATTTGCTGAATCGTTTTATTAGGTGGTTAAAAGTGTCAGCAACAATAACATCACCATTTGTGGGATCGATAGCTATCCCTTTGGGTAGATTTAGAAATTCACCATCGCGATCCATTTTCCCGATCGACCACATAAAATTACCTTTTGGATCAAACTTGTCGATTCTAAAGGCATATGCTGCTGCTACGTAATATTCCCCGGTTCGCCTATCGACTGCAACATCCCGTGGGTGGAATGGTCCGTCCTTGAAGTTATGAGGCCCCTGTATAACCTGTAATACTTCACCAAGGTCATTAAGTTTTTGCACACGCTCCATGTCTGAATCCGCCACATAAATATTTCCATCCCCATCGGTATCAATACCTCTGGGCCAACGAAACTGCCCCGGATCGCTACCGAGATTTCCCCATGTAGCCAAGTGCTTTCCTTTATCATCAAATTTTTCGATCGTAGCCCCCCCCGCATTTGCCACATACAAAATTCCTGAAGGATCGAAGTTCAATGCATATGGCTTATGAAATGGGCCCACCCATTCAAACAAATAATTACCACCATCATCAAAGACCTGAACACGTAGATTAATTTCATCTAAAACATATACATCACCAGTTATGGGGTGTACAGCGACGTCACGTGGTGCCCTGAACTCGCCTTTCCCCGTCCCTTTGCTCCCCCACTCTAACAGTAATGTTCCTGATGAATCGTATTTCCTAATTACATTATCACCAGGTGATGCGACATAAACATTGTTGGTTGTGTTATCAATGCTTATACCGAGCCCATTTACAGATTTCCACTGCGTTACATATGTTCCATCTGAGCGAAATTTTTGTACCCGATGAAAAAGTACGTCCATTACATAAAAATCACCGTTAGTTTGATCTACCGCAACTGCAGACGGATAATTCATCTGGCCAGGTGCTCGAGATGGCGCCTTTCCGAAACTACTAACGTAACTTAATTCGACAGTAGGTGCTGCATTCACAACGCTAGTAATCACGCTAATAGCGATAAGAGATACGCCCATATCATGAAGTATTTTCTTCAAACACAGAGTGAAATTACTCCAGTTAACTATCCCCATTGAATTATTCATCAGACTCACCCCAAATTTTTTAAATTAATTTTACGTCATTCCCGAGCAGGAGATTTGTACGGAAATTTTAATAATAAATTGTACCCAAGCTATATATTTACAGCAATAAATAGGCCAGAAAAATATTGTTGTTATTTATCAAGAACATAATAATTATAATCAGCGTCAACCAGAAAAATTGTAAAATATATCGACACACTACAATTGAGAGTTATTGTTTTAAAAAGAATTTTTTTTATTTAGTAATGTATTGAAAAATTATTCTTATTTATCAATAATATAATCAACATCAGTTGGGGAAACTGTAAAGTATATCGACGCACTACAATTAAGAGCTATTGTCTTTAAAAAAAAATTTTATATGACTAAGTATTCGACGTATTATCCACCTTAAATTCACATGCATTAGATGTGATTTGTAGTTGAATGAAGTAGATACGTTTTTACTATTCAAATAACCATACTCACACATGTAGTGTTGTGCTTTCGCTTCTATTTCATTTTGCTGCATCGTACTTAGTTCTTGTTTCCACTTTTCAATGCTTTGTTTATTTAATGGAAGCATTACGTTATTTTTCCATGGCTCATCTTTTTCAACAAACCTGGAAGAATCCCTGTAAAACTCCAACATGCCAGATTCAAATTCAATCTCTAGAAAGCTACATATCTCGTTGAGGACTTCTTCTGTAGTATGAATTAAATCTTCATAGCGTATTTCTATGATCGAATTCCCATATTTTCCATTCTTCAATTTATTTGCAAAAGCGAGATAACGATTCCAAACACGCGAATTAGAAACAACATCATCGCTTGCCCATGGTACTTTTGCTATAGAGGCACAAACAGCTCTAGGATCACGAATTACATGGATGATTCTAGCATCATGATACCATTCCACTATTTCAGGTACGTTAAATAAATGATCCGGTGTTTTCTCTCCCCATACATTTTTGTCATTGTTATTAGCGTAAATCTCTAGCAAAATCCGTAAAAAATCTGCGTAATTTTCCACGGATTCAACTATTAAGCGTTTTACTAAATCAATATCTGAATATCCAAAGTCTCGAAAATATTTTGTGTGGGAATATTTTTCCCATAAAATCAGCAGATTATCTTTATTCCTTAAGTCACCATAGTCATTTCTTTTTTCCCATATTTCTCTGAAAAAATGTGTTTCCGGGCCAAGTGATATATGTGAATGTGCGTTTAGCATCAATCTCAGCAAGGTTGTACCTGATCTAGGTACGCCTACTACAAAAACTGGGCCGTGTTTTTTATTAGTGTCAGTCATTTGCTAAGCAATCAAATATTATAAATCATGCCCATAAACATAATTTTCAATGAAATCTTTTACATCAAGTTCCCTCATCCAGAATTTAATAAGATCAACTTCCTTTTGTATTAGTTCTTTTTTCCATTTCATAGGCTGGTCTTTCCCAATTCGTTTAGGTATGAACCCCCCACCAGAGGTATTAAGGTCATTTAATTTATTTTCAACAGCGCTATCAAAATGCAATCCTAAATTGCTATATAATTTTTTGTATTGTTCTACTGGATTAAAACACAGTCGGTCATGTGAGATAAAATACCAGTGTTTATTAGCCTTTAGCTGGTTTGCCAATATTTTATAGACCAAAATAATTTGAAATATAGCCTCCTCATTAATTCCACTTCTAGGTATTAAATTTATTCCTAGTTTGTCACGCATGAAGGATTTCAGATTATCCTGTGACAAAATATTTCTAAATGCATCAGGCATAAATAATCTTTTATAACTTGCGTATAATGCAAAAGGATTTCTTAATACTATGACCATTTTGGGGCCGAAATTAAAATCTATCCATTCCAGGCATAATGGTGAATGTACAGATTTAATCACGATCTGATATTTAAATTTAGAGGGGTTTTTGCGAATAAACATCTTTGCTAACATAGCCAGCATACGATATTCTTCTTGTTTAAAAGGAATGTTCCATGTTCCGTTATTAACATCCTTCATTTCCTGGTTAGTATATATAAACCCTGTCTTATTCCCAATATCTGTTTCTATACCGGGAACTTTTTGTTTATAGAATAACCTAAATAATAGTGTATTTAATTTGCGTAAAGGGATACCTGAAAATGCGTTTTTCCATAAATAATAATAATCATCATTATCATTACTTTCAGCTAATCTGAAAGGGAACCTGTGTACTGTCTTTTTAAAATAATAGGCATAAGAATTTGTTTTCTCGTTGTCTGGCTCATAATAGTATCTTATATTTTTATCAGTACTAATAATTTCGCCGATCCACGTTGTACCTGACCTGGGCAGTCCTGCTATTAGAATGGGTTGTTTATTCATGATTTTAACTGGTTTGCCTGGATTTATAAGTAAATGGTATAACGAAAAATCCTAATTTTTGTCGAACTAGATACGTTGCTATCAAATTTTGGCTAGCAACCGTTATGGCCGTAGAAATCGCCGCGCCCAATATTCCGTAATGTGGAATTAATAACACGTTAAGTGTCAAACATAGTATTGCGCTAAATATTAGATTATTTCTCATCAATTTTTCATGGCCACTCATTACAAGTAAATAACCAACTGAACCTGTAATTAAATTGAAGAATTGCCCGATTGCCAGGGTAGATAAAACGGCTCCCCCCTCGATGAATTCACTTCCAAATATACCCATAAGAAAATCTGAAAATAACATAAAAATAATCAAGACCGGGGTGGCCACAATCAACAAGATTTTAGCAGTAGTCTTTGCCGTATGCTCCAACTCCGCCATTCGTCCTTGTTCATACAACGTAGCAAAAAGTGGCGCGGAGACGCTATTTGCAGCGACTAAGAAAAGGCTGGTTAGCATAGCCATACGATATGCGACACTGAAAATACCTACATCCTTACTTGCTATGAAAGCTCCTAAGATAATGATAGAAGAACGCTCTATAATCAATCTCAACAAAGAAGACACAAACAGTGGCATGCAACTTTCTAAAACTTTTCTCATGTCAAAGTTTGCCGAATCCGATCTCAATTTTAAAGTTGCCTTTTTCCATTGTATATAGCTTATTATCAGGGTAAAGAATGAACCAATCATATAGGCCAATACTGCGCCGTTTATTCCCCATATGGGTGCAAAAATTAATAATCCTATCAGGGCAAACAATGGGTTCCACAAACTCAGTATTGTTACATACTCTTTAATTTGCTTGAGTCCTTGCAGGGCGCCAGCATGAATAGTAAATAAAGCAATTGGAGTAATGGAAAGAGCCATAATTTGCAAAGGAATAGTTAAATCTGGGGATGAAAACAGATTTTCCGAAATCCAACGGCTTAATATTTCTATTATTCCCGTAATAGCTATAGAAAGGCTCGTAGTGATCAAAATAGCTTTCTGATAAACGCCATGCAATTCACTGAAGTTTTCTTTACCACTTGCTATTGATACATAGCGTAATACAGTATTATCAAGTCCTAATCGTCCTATGGTTGCGCCAATAAACACAATTGTAAGAGAAAGAAAATATATACCTGATCCTTCTGCGCCTAACATTCGGGCAAGTAAAATGTTATAGCCGAATGCTACAGCTGCCGCTATTATCTTAAGGACAAAGGCACTCATTGCACCATGCATGATTTCTTTCGTGTGCAGGCTTCTTTTTGATGACCAATGTTTTATTTTTTTAAAAATCATCGTTTTTTATTTATTATTTTGTATAAAGGTTAATTTACTTACGAAAAATTAGAAATTTGTAAATATCTGCTGCTGGTCTATCAAAAACGATGTATTTTATACTGCATGTTTAAGTATTTTTAATGGTTATTTTATTTAATGAACATGTCGAGTTTTATCAATCCTCGGTCGGTATCTGCATATAGAGTATTATCCACAGTATCAAAATGCAGAGACCAAACATAGAGATCATTTTCTATATTGCCCATTATATTATGCCAGGATTCTCCCCCATCATCCGACATGAAAATTCCGTTAGACATTCCCCTACCGGGTGCCGCCCTACCTGCAAATAGCCGCCCCGACTTTATTGGATCTACAACAAGAGCACTTATATAAATAAGTCCAAAATGATCTCTTGCAAGTCCATCCTTGTCAGCTTTTCTAGACCAGACCTTGCCATCAAATACCCATACGCCATCGTGAGTCGCCAGATAAAACCTCCGTATATTATACGGATCAGGCACTAAGCGGGTTATCTGCGATTTTTCAATAGGCACTGGTGGAGTTAAGGGGCGCCATGATGCTCCAAAATTCTCAGATACAGAGATAAAACTCTG
Source organism: uncultured Methylomarinum sp. (assembly GCA_964654345.1). GTDB lineage: Bacteria > Pseudomonadota > Gammaproteobacteria > Methylococcales > Methylomonadaceae > QPIN01. The sequence continues at coordinate 311 of CAZZIX010000157.1, read as the reverse complement.
GTGTTCATTTTCTCCACTATCCAGTGCGTAAACCCTGCCCGCAGCAGCTTCTGAGATGGCAGATACTGGCTTCGGAAGTTGTGTCCATGTTTTTCCCTTGTTCTGTGAAAGGAGGTTATCAGCATAAATAATATTAGGATCTTTCGGATGCACAGCCAAAAAACGAAAGCGTCCATGTAGCTCTGGATAAAGTTTCCAGCCGTTACTTGTGGAGCCTATAGCAAGACACTGGTCATCCCAGGTTCCTACAGTAGCTACTATCATATCGTTAGCTCTAACTACCAGGTGTGAGCTTGAGGCCCCATTGAATC
>CAZZIX010000156.1:0-6233 GCA_964654345.1 uncultured Methylomarinum sp. | reverse complement strand
ATACACCATGAATGGTGTCAATATTTTTATTGATATATCAATAAAATAGGTACAAGCTTGCCCTTGAAGAGTATCATACATAATTGTTCCTTTGGATTTCTAATACAAATTATAAATCACTATGAAAGAAGAATTTCAAATCAAAGTAGAACCTATTAAATGGCTAGCTATAGCTTTATTTATCTGGAGTATCATATTTTTACTTTCATTTATTGCAAGTAAAATTGAGAATACTGGCTTGTATATTTTTTCTATCTGGCTTTTTTCTCTTGTGGTAGGTGTAGCACAGCATCACCTTGCATTTTTAGGACATGATGGCAGTCATGGCTTAGTCACTAAAAATAAACAAATCAATAATCTTCTTACTAATTTGTTTGTTTGTGTTCCTCTACTGGTTCATCTAGGAAACTACAAAAAATTTCATGACGATCATCATATCTATGTAGGAAGTAAAGATGATACTGAACTGCCATTAAAAGAATTTACCAGAGAAAAATATGTTTCACCTCAAAAAACATCTGCGCTTTTGCTAAATTGTGTTAAAGATTTATTTCTGGGGGGTATTTTAGAGATAAAGTTTTTTATAGTATTCATGACGAAGGGAAAAGTATTTGAAGCGTTTGGTAGTGCTGCTATTTGGTGGTTTATCGTGGGATCATTCCTTTATCTTTCTGGAATATTGGTCGAGTTTCTTTTAATCTGGTTCATAGGTTTGTTTACTATGTTTTGGGCAAGCTTTCGTTTACGTATTTATTTTGAACATTATGGTTTAGATATGTTGAGTAAAAATAAAGGCGATAGAGTCACTCACCGGATGGAATACGCTAAAAGTCTTGGGTGGTTTCGCCTGTTAGCTATGTATTGGGGGCAATTCCATTGGGAGCATCATCATAATCCAGGCGTGCCAATATACCAGTTAGCTGAATATAGATCATTTCTTATCAAACAAAAAATTGGGCCTGAAATCATTACAATTACAAATCCGATAAAATTTTTGGATTCTATTAATGAAGAGGGTTCTATTGTCAGAACATAAGTAATAACTAATATTCTTCTTTAATCCAAAACAAATTTCGGCTATTATTAAACCTTCACTTCTAAAGGTTTATCCGATGAATCCAACAAACTGGTTCACCCAACGTAAAGCGCTACCCCTTGCTCTTATTCTTTGTGTCTCATTAGCGGTAATTATTGTAAAAACTCGCCCTTCCATGCAGCATGAACCTAGGGAAGACTTTATCAGTTCCGTTAAAGTGATAGACGTTAATCAATATTCTGTTAGACCTGCCATTAAAGGTTTTGGTGTAGTAAAACCGGATATTTTGTTTGAAGCTAAATCCGAGGTATCCGGCAAAATAATTTTTCTGCATCCGCAATTAAAAGATGGTGCTGTTTTTCCTAAAGATACCGTGGTTATACGCATTGAAGAAGATGATTTTCAATCCTCTTTAAGACAGGCTCAAGCCAATTCGGCATACAATCTTGCTAAACTTAAAGAGATCAAGGTCAGTATCCAGAACACCCATGCTGAGTTAAAACTGGTAAAAGCCAAATTGAAATTGGCAAAAAAAGAATACAGCCGATTAGAAGAGTTGTTAAAAAAACATTTGGTTTCTCAGTCTAATGCAGATGCAAAACAAGCTGATGTACTAAAACTGCAACAGGAAGTCCAAACTCTTAATAGCCGATTAAAAACTCTTCCACAGCAACAGCGCAGTTTGGAAGCCAACCTTTCCAGTACCAAAGCGGCTGCATCCAGTCAACAGCGAAACCTGGAACGCACAACAATCACCCTGCCCTTTAATGCCAGAATTTCTAAATTGAATGTTGAAAACAATCAATATATCACCCAGGGCAGTTTATTATTTAGCGCCCAAACCACTGATAAGGTCTTGATTAACGCACAATTCCCACTTTTGCAATTTCGTACCCTGGCTAAAGATTTTCAGGTTGAACAGGATTTAATCAGACAGGCTTTTCAAAGCGGTTTTTCCAGTGAATTATTTACCAATTTAGGTTTGTCCGCCAAGGTTCGGCTCAGTGAAAATCTTAACGCCAGCTGGCAAGCCAAAGTAGAGCGTATCAGCAGTTCAATTGACCCTAAAACTAGAACGCTTGGTTTATTTGTCAGTGTAGACAAACCTAATGCTCAGATAATCCCAGGTAGTAAACCACCCCTGCTAGAAGGCATGTACACAGAAGTGACCATAAAAGGTAATGCTAAAAAATTCTTTGTTATCCCCAGAGATGCGATACACGAAGGTGAGCTATTTATTGTCAATAAAGAAAACAGACTTGAACGTAGAACTCTTAAACCCAGTCTATTGCAAGGCAAAATGGCTTTGTTTGAAGAGGGTTTAAGTGTGGGTGAAAAAATCATTGTTTCTGATCTGTTTCCTGCCATTCCTGGAATGTCTTTGAATCTGACCGAGGATAAACGTATTGAACAGGGCATTCGCGACTGGCTAAAACAGCAGGCTAAACCATGATTCGCTTTTTTACCCTGCACCCCACGGCAGCCAATTTATTGATGCTGTTTCTTTTGTTTATCGGTTTTGTCACTCTGCCTACATTAAAACGGGAAACCTTGCCGGAAATTAAGAAATACGAAGTTGAAGTTAAAATCGTCTACCCTGGCGCAACACCCAATGATATTGAAGAAAAAATATGCTTGCCTCTGGAAGATTCTATAGAAGGCATCAGCTTTGTTGAAGAAATAAGCTGTCAGGCACATCATTCTTATGCCGTTGCTATTGTTAAGATGTTTGAGGCGGGTAATTTTCTGGTATTTATGGATGATATTAACAGTGCAGTTGATGAAATCGACAGCTTTCCCGATGAATCCGAAGAGCCGATTATCAGCGAGGTAGGACGTACTCAGGATGTAGTGACCGTTGCTGTAACTGCCGACCTTAAAAGACCGGAATTAAAAGATCTGGCTGAAGAAATCAAAACTAAAATGCTGCTAGACCCTGGCATCCCATTAGTTACAATTGAAGGCTTTGCTAAACGCCAGTTTCAAATTCAAGTATCTCAGGCTAATTTACGTCAATACGGTGTTAGTCTGCAAGATATTGCAACGATTATTGGACGGCAAGATGTGGACTTACCCGCAGGCGAAATTAACACCGTATCCAGAGAATATCAGATTCGCTTTAATGATGAAGCACGTTCGGTTAAAGAACTGGGTGAATTGGTGGTACTTAGCAGTCAGCAAGGGACAGAAATTCGTCTATCTGATATAGCTACTATCGTTGATCAGTTTGATGAAAACTCTGACGATATTTATTTTAATGGCAAACCTGCCGCCTTTTTAAAAATCAGAAAAAATTCACGTGATGACAGTTTAAGGATACTGGAAGCTGTTGAACTATTTATAGAAAAACAACGTCAATTACTACCCTCTGAAGTGGGCTTTGATTTAACCCAGGACTTTACTAGCAGTATAAAAGACCGTATCCAGTTATTGATAAGCAATGCATGGCAAGGGTTAATTCTGGTCTTTGGTGTGATGTGGCTATTCTTTGGCAGTCGATACGCCTTTTGGGTGGTGATGGGTTTGCCTGTTTCTTTTCTGGCAAGCACCTGGCTACTAGCTCAATGGGGTGTCAGCATTAATATGCTGTCAATGGTGGCACTGCTATTGGCTTTGGGCATTTTGATGGATGATGCTATCGTTATCAGCGAGAGTATTGGGCATCAAATCAGCTTAGGTAAATCACCTGTTGATGCAGCTATTGATGGCACACAGGCTGTTGCTCGTGGCGTTTTATCATCCTTTATCACCACATTGTGTATTTTTGTAGGGCTGCTTTTTCTCAGTGGCGATATAGGACAAAATTTAAGAAATATTCCTTTGGTATTAATTTCTGTTATTAGTGTTTCATTGGTAGAAGCCTTTTTAATTCTACCTCATCATTTAAAACATTCTTTAGAAAAAGCCAGCAATGAATCTGTCTCTATTGTCAGAGAAAAATTCACCCTTTATTTTAATAAATTGCATGAACATATCCATGGCTGGGTCGCATTTCTGATTCGCTTTCGCTATGTCTTTATTGGCTCTGTTATCGGTTTATTGTTTTTATCTGTCAGCCTTTTAGTGTCTGGCATTGTTAAGTTTTCAGCCTTCCCTGATATTGAGGGTGATATTTTACAAGCTAGAATTTTAATGCCAGTGGGTAGTTCCCTTTCTGCTACTGAACAGACGGTCAAACGACTTAATAAAAGCTTAATTCAGTTAAACCAAAGCTATAAAGAAAAATATGGCGAAGATCTGGTTCATGCAGTTACTCTCAGTTATGGTATGAATGCAGATGCATTTGAAACAGGGGCACATGTGGCAACCGTCAGTGCAGATTTGCTAACCTCTGAATTACGAGAATTGTCAATTAATGAAATTGCTGAGCAGTGGCATAAAAATACGGGAGAAATAGTGGACGCACTGACTATTTCTATCAAAGAGCCCATCATTGGCCCAGCTGGGCGAGCCATTTATATACAGTTACAAGGCGAAGATTTAGAACAACTGTCCAGTGCCTCTCATCAAATGCAAAACTGGCTCCAGGGCTATCCTGGCGTGAGCAATTTAATGGATGATTTAAGACCAGGAAAACCGGAATTTACCTTGCACTTAAAACAAGGTGCTTATGCACTTGGTCTGGATGCACATACCATAGCAGTGCAACTCCGGGCAGCCTATCAGGGTATAGAAATACTGGAAACCAGTGTGGGTTTGGAAACTTTTGAAGTAGTGGTCATCTTGGATGAACAATCCAGAGATGAACTGGATGATTTTGATTATTTCCCCATCATTCATCCGCAGACTGGTCAGGTTATTCCTTTATCAAATGTGGCTGAAATCATTTCCAGCCGAGACTATTCTCATATACAGAGAATTAATGGCCAGCGCACTGTCACTATTTATGGCGATATAGATGCAGAAATCAACAATACTCAGACCATTCTACAAGACTTACAGAAACAATATTTACCTGATTTTAAAACTCGCTATCCAGAAATTAAGGTCAATTTTGAAGGGGAAATAAAAGAAGGCAACCTAACCCGAAACTCTATGCGTAAAAGTATGCTATTCGGTTTAGCGGGTATTTTTATACTACTCAGCCTACAATTTAGATCCTATACAGAACCCTTGATTGTCATGGTAAATATTCCACTAGCATTGATTGGTGTTATATGGGGGCATCTATTGATGGGGCATGATATTACCATGCCCTCATTGCTGGGTTTTGTTTCCCTAGCCGGCATAGTGGTCAATGATTCTATTCTGTTGGTGGAGTTTGTTAAAAAGCATAACCGAGAAGGTATGATACCGCATGAATCTGCAGCTAAAGCCAGTTATGAACGCTTTAGAGCGGTATTTTTAACCTCGTTAACCACTATTGCAGGGCTGACTCCCTTATTATTTGAGCAAAGTCCACAAGCTCAGATACTGATTCCTTTGGCTATTAGTATTATTTTTGGGATTGCAACTTCTACATTACTAGTGCTGTTTGTTATTCCTTGTCTTTATTGTATTTTGGAAGATTTTGGAATTGTTAAAAGCCATTCCAGCATAGATATTTTATAAATTGGTAATTTCACTCTTGATCTTTAGCACAAAAAGCAGTTGCATGATCCTAGAAAAATCAGTTGAACCTGGTTTTTCCTCACAAAATGGGTGAGTGCTAACAAATTTGATGACACTTGATATTCAACTGATCGTTAACAGATTCCATTGAATTATTAGGTTCTGTATTAGTCGATATACTCCTGTGTTTGCTTTTAATACTTTATATCAAGCGTTTGTACCCAAAAAAAACACTGCCATAAGTTTATGCTAAGATTCACTAACACTTAATTTATAAGGAATATTTAATAATGATTAATATCAAAAAATCTATTGCTCTTTTAAGCCTTACTTCAGTAATTAATCTAGTCACTTTGGCACCTGCTTTTGCTGAAAACTTAAACCTAACTACGGGTACAGCAGAAATTGTTGATGAAACATCTGTTTCTCTAAAAAATTTATCACTAGATGATAAATTTTATAATGCAGTCATTAAACTTAACCTTGATGGAACATATCAGGTCTTATCAGCCACACAGATGATGATTGAAAATACTGCAAAATATCAGGTTGAATTTGAAAGCACCTGGAGTTCAGCCTCCCATCCCGACCAATTTCCTAATGGGTCAGCTCATTTATCTGGTTTAATTGGAGTGACTCACCAAAG
>CAZZIX010000155.1:3006-6268 GCA_964654345.1 uncultured Methylomarinum sp. | reverse complement strand
GGGGAGTGCTAGTGTTAGATTTTTTAGGAACTGGAGTATTAAGGTATAATGTAATAAATTAAACCTTGTGATAATTAAGGTTGCAGATAGATATATGAACATCGTGTTTTAAAGAAAACCGGTAGATTATTTGGAAAATTAAGGTACTTGAATGAAAAAATTGTTATTCCAGTTTGATACAGATACTCACCCATCATCATTTGACACGGTCGTGGGCTATGATGGTGGTGCGGATCATGTTATTCCCCATGGCGGATTAACACCCGCTAATATCGTATCTTTAGTAGAGGGAACAATTTTTACTAGAGCACCTAAAGATAAGAAAAATACGGCAATTTTTATCGGAGGGAGCAATATGGTTGCAGGAGAGGAGCTCTTTCTAGCAGTTCAAAAGTATTTTTTTTCTGGTTTTCAAGTTTCAGTTATGCTTGATAGTAACGGCAGCAACACAACATCGGCTGCTGCAGTTGCAAAAATAGCAACCAGTTGTTCAATAGCAGGAAAAAAAGTTGTTGTTTTAGCGGGAACAGGTCCAGTTGGACAACGAGCTGCGGCTATGATGGCGTTAGAAGGTGCCGATGTTTCTATAACCTCCAGGCATATTTTTGGTGCTGAAAAAGTTTGTTTTGCGATGAAAGATCGTTTTGGAGTAGAGCTAACTCCTATAGAAGCAAAGGATGGTGATGCCCGTGGTGATGCGGTTAAAGATGCCAATATCGTTTTTGCAACAGGTGCAGCGGGTATTGAATTACTCAAACCAGAACATTGGCAAAATAATTCAAATCTTGAAGTCATTGCTGATGCCAACGCAACACCACCACTGGGAATTGGAGGGACTGATGTTTTTGATAAAGGGATAGATAGGCAAGGTATAAAAGTTTGGGGGGCGATTGGGTTTGGTACGCTTAAATTGGCATTACACAGAGCTTGTATCGCTAAATTATTTGAAGATAATAAACAAGTTTTTGATGCAGAGCTTATTTTTAATCTGGCTAAGAAAATGGCTTAAATAATAACTATAGATGGATGGTTCAATTCAGTTGTTGAGGCAACATGCACTCCAACTTTTTCAAACGGGCATTGATGCAGCTGACCCTTATTTTGCTGTACAAAAAAACTTGGTAGTGGCAGAGGATGGTCTCAATATTACCGTAGATTTGGATAATGAGGGGGGGCAACGAAAAACTAGTTGGTCAAAAATTCGTTTGATTGCCTTTGGAAAAGCAGCATGCTCTATGGCTAAAGCAGCAGTAGAAATTATTCCAGAACATTATTTGGCTGGTAAGCCAATCGTAGTGACAAATTACGAAAATATAACTCCTGTAAAATATTGTGAAGTGATAGGGGCTGGTCATCCTTATCCAGACTTTTCAGGTCAAAAAGCAGCGCAATCTATTGCTGAAAAGCTAAAGATAACTCAAGCTGATGAGTTGGTTTTAGTTTTGGTTTCTGGTGGGGGGTCTGCTTTAATTCCTTATCCAGTCAATGGCGTTTCACTTGATGATAAAATTACTACTAATGATTTGTTATTAGCAAGTGGTGCAAATATTCATCAAATAAATTGTGTAAGGAAACATCTATCTCAAATAAAAGGCGGATGGTTAGCAAAGTTTGCTTCTCCAGCGCATTGTCATGCATTGATTTTATCTGATGTTTTAGGTGATGATTTAAGTACTATTGCCAGTGGACCCACAGTACCGGATAATACTACTTTTTTAGATGCAATAAGTATCCTCAAGGAAAAATTGATTTGGGATTCCATCCCTATAAATGTTAAAATTTTTCTGGAAAAGGGGAGACAAGGAAATGTTGAAGAAACTCTAAAAGCTAATAATGTTATTTTTAATAATACATCACATAGTTTGATAGGAAGCAATACAATTAGTCTTAATGCATTGATTGATAATGCGGAAAAACTGGGGTATAAAGTTAATATCTTTAGTCAGCAGTTATCAGGAGAAGCAAGAGAGGTTGCAGAACAATTTGTGTTATATACAAAAAAGTTAATTGAGAATGGTTTAACTAATCCTATTGCTATTGTTGCTGGCGGAGAAACGACAGTCACTGTTAAAGGGAGAGGGCTAGGTGGGCGAAACCAGGAAATAGCTCTTGCTTTTTCTATTGCAGCCAAAAGACACGATTTAAATGGAAGATGGGCTTTTTTAAGCGGTGGAACTGATGGTATTGATGGATCAACAGATGCAGCGGGTGGAATAGTCGATCCGAAAACATATTCTCGGATAATTAAGGCAGAGTTAAACCCAGAAGCTAGTTTAGATAATAATGACTCATACTCAATACTCAATACTAAAAAGAACAAAGGATTTAGTAATGACTGGCGCTACAGGTACAAATGTAGCTGACTTGCAAGTGTTGCTCGTCCGATAAGAAAAATAATTAATAGGAGAAGAGGTACCATGTTTAAAAAATCCATGACCATAGCAGGTTTTGATGATGAACTCTTTAAAGCAATGGAGCAAGAGTGCCAGCGTCAGGAAGATCATATAGAATTGATTGCCTCAGAAAATTATACCAGCCCGCGTGTTATGGAGGCTCAAGGATCTTTGTTAACAAATAAGTATGCAGAGGGCTATCCATCTAAACGGTATTACGGTGGTTGTGAATTTGTTGATAAAGCAGAGCAATTAGCAATTGATCGGGTAAAAGAATTGTATGGTGCTGATTATGCTAATGTACAACCCCATTCTGGCTCCCAAGCTAATATGGCTGTCTATATGGCTTTGGTTCAACCTGGAGATACTATTTTAGGATTGAGCCTTGCCGATGGTGGACATTTAACACACGGTGCTAAACCAAATTTTTCTGGAAAAATCTATAATGCTATTCAGTATGGATTACATCCTGAAACAGGTGAGATTGATTATGATCAGGTTGAAGCACTAGCCCTTGAACATAAACCTAAAATGATTGTTGCCGGTTTTTCTGCCTATTCCAGGATATGGGATTGGCAACGGTTTAGAGATATTGCAGATAAGGTCGGTGCTTATCTTTTTGTCGATATGGCGCATGTTGCAGGATTAGTTGCTGCTGGTTTATATCCTAATCCTGTTCCATTTGCAGATGTAGTGACTAGTACTACGCATAAGTCATTACGTGGCCCTAGGGGGGGATTTATTATTTGCAAAAGTAATCCTGAACTAGAGAAAAAATTTAACTCTAATATATTTCCAGGTATACAGGGTGGGCCTTTAATGCATGTTATTGCTGCAAAAGCAGTGGCTTTTAAAGAAGCGATGCAACC
>CAZZIX010000155.1:0-2906 GCA_964654345.1 uncultured Methylomarinum sp. | reverse complement strand
CTTTAATGCATGTTATTGCTGCAAAAGCAGTGGCTTTTAAAGAAGCGATGCAACCGGAATTTGCTGTTTATCAACAGCAAGTAGTCAAAAATGCTAAAGCGATGGCAGCTGTTTTTATTAGTCGAGGTTTTGATGTTGTTTCTGGCGGTACAGACAATCACCTGATGCTGGTTTCATTAATTCCTAAAGGGATTACCGGAAAAGCCGCAGATGCTGCATTGAGTAAAGCAAATATAACCGTTAATAAAAATGCTGTGCCAAATGACCCTGAGTCACCTTTTGTAACGAGTGGTATTAGAATTGGAACACCAGCTCCTACGACTCGTGGTTTTAAAGAAGCACAGGTTTCAGAAATTGCTAATCTGATGTGTGATGTGATGGAAAATATGGATGATCACCGTGTTATTGATACAGTCCGTGAAAAGGTTGTTTTACTTTGCTCGCGTTTTCCGGTTTATAGGGAATAAGAGGGTAGACAAAAATTACTTTATTTTTCCACCTGTCAAAAGCCTGCTTCATTTAAGTATAGTGAAGTAGGCTTTTTGCGTTTAATGAATATATTCTCATAGGAGACATTAATGTCTGATATTGAAATCGCTCAAAAAGCGGAAATGAAACCCATTATTAAACTGGTTGAAGAAAAATTTGGTGTTCCTGCTGAACATTTGGATCCCTATGGGCATTATAAGGCTAAAGTATCATTAGAATATATTAATAGTTTAACTGAGCATAAAGATGGTAAGTTGATTTTAGTTACCGCCATTAGTCCAACACCTGCAGGAGAAGGAAAAACGACAACAACTGTCGGTTTAGGGGATGCAATGAATCGACTGGGTAAAAAAACCATGATTTGCTTGCGCGAACCATCATTAGGTCCTTGTTTTGGTATGAAAGGCGGTGCGGCAGGAGGAGGGTATTCTCAAGTTGTGCCAATGGAAGATATAAACCTACATTTTACGGGTGATTTCCATGCTATTGGGGTGGCACATAATTTACTTGCCGCGATGATTGATAATCATATCAACCATGGAAATGAATTAAATATAGATTCCAGACGCATACAATGGAAGCGTGTGGTAGATATGAACGATAGGGCTTTACGAAAAATCACTATTGGACAAGGCGGCCCAGCAAATGGCTATTTACGTGAAGATGGTTACGATATAGTCGTTGCATCCGAAATTATGGCTATTTTATGCTTAGCAACTAATCGGGCTGATTTAAAACAACGCCTAGGTAAAATAGTGGTCGCTTATAAAACGGATAAAGCAACACCTGTTTATGCTAGTGATTTAAAAGCGCATGGCTCTATGGCTGCGTTACTAAAAGATGCGATTAAACCTAATTTTGTTCAAACCTTAGAAAATAATATTGCCATTATTCATGGTGGACCATTTGCTAATATTGCTCATGGTTGTAACACTGTGACAGCAACTAAAACAGCATTAAAATTAGCTGACTATGCAGTGACTGAGGCTGGGTTTGGTGCTGACTTAGGTGCTGAAAAATTTATTGACATAAAATGTCGTATGGCTGGGTTAAAGCCATCAGCTGTCGTTTTAGTTGCAACTGTTAGAGCCTTAAAATTTCATGGTAGTGTTACTAAAGATGAGTTGAATAAGGAAAATTTAGCAGCATTAGAGCAAGGTTTTGTTAATTTGGAACGTCATTTACATAATATCAATAATAACTATGGTCTTCCCTGTGTTGTGTGTATCAATCACTTTACTTTTGATAGTGATGCAGAAATTACATTATTAAAAGAAAAATGTGAAGCATTAGGTGCAACTTGTGTCGTATCTAAACATTGGGCTGAAGGAGGAGCCGGTGCAGAAGAACTGGCAAAAGAAGTGCTTAATGTTGTTGATAATCGTGAGCCTGGTTTTACTTATGTTTATGATGAAAACTTATCTTTATGGGAAAAAATAGAAACTATTTCAACCAAACTCTATGGTGCGGCTGGTATAACAGCGAGCCCTAAAGTTAGGGAAGAGATCAAAGTGCTGCAAGAAAAATATGGAAAATTTCCTGTTTGTATAGCAAAAACCCAAATGTCTTTTTCAACTGATCCAACAGCTAAAGGTGCGCCGTCAGGCCATACAGTTGAAATTAGTGAAGTAAGGCTGGCTAATGGTGCAGGTTTTATTGTTGCTCTTGCAGGAAATATGATGACAATGCCAGGATTGCCTAAAAAACCAGCTGCTGAACGAATTGATATAACTGATGAAGGTCAAATTATCGGATTGTTTTAATAAAGAAAACTAAGTGATATGAGGGGTGTGTGATTTTTTACGATAAAGTCTTCTCATTAATTTCTTTATTATTATATATATATAAGGTATTCTTTACTCTCAACGCTAAGTGTGGTTGATTTTTTTAAATATTTTGATGAGGGTTAAAAAAATGGGAGTGATGTCAGAATTCAAGGAATTCGCAATCAAAGGTAATGTTGTTGATATGGCGGTTGGTATTATTGTTGGTGCCGCTTTTGGAAAAATAATTTCATCTTTTGTTAAAGATATTATTATGCCTCCTATTGGCGTTATGATGGGTGGAGTGGATTTTTCCGATCTAGCGGTGACGATACAAGAAGCTGCAGGTGAAATTCCTGCCGTTGTTATTAAATATGGAGCCTTTGTTCAAACGATTGTTGATTTTATAATTATTGCGATAGCTATTTTTATGGCTGTTAAAGCAATGAATAGTATGAAGAAAGCAGAGGAAGAAAAGCCAGCGGAAGAGGAAAAACCTTCAAATGAAGAGGTTTTACTAACTGAGATTAGGGATTTGTTAAAAAAGTAAGTTATAGGGCACCTCTATTAATTGATGAATGGAAAATTGAGTCAAAAATATCCAATCTCTGCGTTGAAATCCTTCGCAATAGCCTGCTATTACGTGCGAATTTC
>CAZZIX010000154.1:0-6298 GCA_964654345.1 uncultured Methylomarinum sp. | reverse complement strand
GCTTTTTTCTCTTTCATTTCAACTTCAGTTGCAGCACCTACTTTAATCACCGCAACACCGCCCGCTAATTTAGCTAAACGCTCTTGTAGCTTTTCTTTGTCATAATCAGATGTTGCTTCATCAGTTTGAGCACGAATTTGTGAAACACGACCTTTGATACTTTCTTCTGAACCAGCACCATCAATAATGGTTGTATTTTCTTTGCTGATTTGAATTTTCTTAGCAGTACCTAATTGATCCATTTCTGCTTTTTCTAAAGACAATCCAATTTCTTCAGAGATAACAGTTCCACCCGTTAAGATAGCAATATCTTCTAACATTGCTTTACGACGATCACCAAAGCCTGGTGCTTTAACAGCAGCCACTTTTACGATGCCACGCATGTTATTTACAACCAAGGTTGCTAATGCTTCACCATCAACATCTTCTGCAATAATTAACAAAGGACGGCCTGCTTTTGCAACGCCTTCTAATGTTGGTAGTAAATCACGAATGTTAGAGATTTTTTTATCAAATAATAAAATAAACGGTTCGTCCAATTCAACACTCATGCTGTCTTGGTTATTGATAAAGTAAGGTGATAAGTAACCACGGTCAAACTGCATACCTTCAACAACGTCTAGTTCGTTGTCTAGACCAGAACCTTCTTCAACAGTGATAACGCCTTCTTTACCCACTTTTTCCATTGCTTCTGCAATGATTTTACCGACTGATTCATCAGAGTTTGCAGAGATAGTCCCTACTTGAGCAATTGCACTATTATCAGTACAAGGTGTCGCTGAATCAACAATCGCTGCCACTGCTTTTACAACCGCTAAATCAATTCCACGCTTTAAGTCCATTGGGTTCATGCCCGCTGCAACTGACTTTAATCCTTCGTTTACAATTGACTGAGCCAATACAGTTGCCGTTGTTGTTCCGTCACCCGCTACGTCAGATGTTTGAGATGCAACTTCTTTAACCATCTGTGCGCCCATATTTTCGAATTTATCTTTTAATTCGATTTCTTTTGCAACAGAAACACCATCTTTAGTGATGGTAGGTGCGCCAAAACTTTTGTCTAAAACTGCATTACGTCCTTTAGGCCCCAATGTTACTTTTACTGCATTTGCCAATATGTTAACGCCCGCCACCATTAGGTTACGTGCATCAGTACCAAATTTTACTTCTTTTGCTGCCATTTTTTTAATCCTATAATGTAATGGTTAGTATTAACCTAAAATACCCATGATGTCTTCTTCACGCATAACGATGAGCTCTTCACCATCAATCTTAACTTCGTTGCCAGAGTATTTGCCGAAAAGTACTTTATCGCCAACCTTTACTTCTAACGGACGAACATCCCCATTATCCAAAACTTTGCCACTACCTATAGCTAAAACCTCACCTTCGCTTGGTTTTTCTGCAGCTGAACCAGGCAAAACGATTCCACCAGCCGAAGTAGTTTCTTCTTCAACACGTTTAACGATGATTCTGTCGTGTAACGGACGTATATTCATCTTTTGTTCTCCTAAACAATAATATTAAGTTAAAAATCTTGTTGTTAGCATCCTTTAATTAAACTAAAGAACACAAAATTAAAATCAGATTTTGCACTCTGACCCGTAATTTGGCATTATTCCCTATTCTTCATCATCGCCTAACCATCCAAATGAATGACCAACAACTACTCCGATACAGCCGTCAAATTATGCTCCCTCAAGTTGATATTGAAGGTCAGCAAAAACTTTTAGCCGCTAAGGTACTTATTGTTGGAGCAGGAGGGCTAGGCTCTCCCGCGTCAATTTACCTAGCTGCGGCAGGTATTGGACATATCACTATTTACGATGATGACGAGGTTGATTTATCAAATTTACAAAGACAGATTGCTCATCATACGAATGATATTGGGATGGACAAAGTAATTTCAACCCAAAAAACACTAAAAAATATAAATCCTGATATAAAAGTGGTTGCCGTCAAACAACGACTTGAAGGAAAACTGTTAGGAGAAGAAGTTCACAGAGCTGATATCGTATTAGATTGTTGTGATAACTTTAAAACACGCTTTGCCGTAAATACTGCTTGCGTACAACATAAAACAGCTTTAGTTTCAGGTGCTGCTATTCGTTTTGAAGGACAAGTTTCTGTTTTTACTTCAGGACTAAATAGCAGCCCTTGCTACAATTGTCTATATTCTGATAGTGGAGATGAAATGCAAAACTGTGCTACAAACGGGGTTATTGCCCCAGTAACAGGCATTGTCGGAAGCATTCAGGCATTAGAAGCAATGAAGCTGGTTATGAATATTGGAGAAACACTAACAGGGAAATTGTTACTATTAGATGGATTATCTATGCAGTGGAATGAAATGAAATTACAAAAAAATGTTAACTGCCCAACATGTAGTAACTAACAGCCATTATATTACTTAGGGTAAGAACAACTCACCTCTTTATTTTTTTGCAATCAGACTTTTTATTTTATTAATTACCTGCTCAGCAATATCAAGTACTTTTGAATTACTATCCCCATGCGGCTCAGTATCACCAAAAGGCTCTCCACCCTTCATTGTATACATGTAGATAAAATAACCAAGAGGAGCAAATGCAAAGATAGCAATTATCCACATAAGTATTGTAACTAAAACTATATCACCAGCCATAAGACACTCCCAGTTTTTTATTTAAGATAATTAAATATAACCCTCTCTCAATTTCTACACAAGTAAAACTAGTACTTTTAATGAAAATTAAATTTCTTTAAGGTATTACTTAACAATAATTAACCACGATAAGTTCACAAATAAAGACTTTAAATGTGTTGCTTAAAAAAAAAGTTCGTCGTATACTTCAGAGCAGCTTAATTTGATCAAGCTAATCAAGAAAATAAAATACTTCTGGAGGTAATACAATGAAATGGGAAAAACCAGCATACACAGACCTACGTTTTGGTTTTGAAGTAACAATGTATATCTATAATCGCTAGTTTTAACGATTTAGATTTAGAAAAGGGGCTTTTTAGCTCCTTTTTTTATGCAATATTTTATAGCTATTAAATTTACTCTCATCAGCCTAGAATAATCGGTTGAATGCGAAATTATAGTGCAAGCCACTGATTTTTTTAGGATCAGTTACAGTTTCAACCTATTAGACTCTACGCGCCCACCTCCTTAAATACAAAATGGGCTTAAACAGCAACCTAAAACAGACAACAACGTGCATAATCTTTAGTAATACCGTATCATTCATGACTTGACTTAAAAGTATATAGATACAACAAAACATGAAGATCAGAGTTCTCGGTTCAGGTGCCGGCGGTGGATTTCCACAGTGGAATTGCAGCTGCCCAAATTGCAAAGCCGTAAGAGCAGGCACTATCAAAGCCACCACTCGCAACCAATCATCTATCGCTGTTTCTTCTGATGGCGAACACTGGGTATTATTTAATGCCTCTCCTGATGTACGCACACAATTAGAGAATTTTCCAGAAATTCACCCCAAAGATAAAATACGTGGAACGGGTATAGAGGCAATTGTAATGATTGATTCTCAAATTGACCACGCAACTGGCTTGCTTATTTTACGTGAAGGCGACCCGTTAACTATTTATTGTACAGAGATGGTCAAGCAAGACCTCACCACCGGCTTTCCTATTTTTAATATTCTGGAACACTTTTGTGGTGTGAACGACCACCCTATTCCATTGAATGGAGACTCTTTTTCAATACCCAATATTGATGACCTTGAATTCACCGCTTTAGCGCTTAAAAGTAAAGCGCCACCTTATTCACCGCACCGTAATGATCCGCATGAAGGTGATAATATTGGTATGGTAATTCGTCAAATTTCAACCGGAAAAACTACCTTTTACGCGCCTGGTTTAGGCGAGATAGAACCCCATGTAGAAAAAACAATGGCGGATTCTGACTGTGTATTAGTCGATGGTACATTCTGGACTGACGATGAACTCGCTTCTGTCGGCCGTCCATTATTAGCAAGAAAAATTGGGCATATCCCTCAATCTGGTAAAGGCGGTATGATTGAATTTTTAGATACTCTGATCAAGCCTCGCAAAATTTTGATCCATATCAATAATACCAACCCGATTCTAAACGAAGAGTCGAAAGAACGCGATATACTAGCTGAACATGGTATAGAAGTATCCTTCGACAATATGAAGATTGAATTGTAAATTATGGCAGAACTAACCCCTTGGTCTCGAAAAGAATTTGAAACCAAATTGCGTAGCATGGAAAATAAATATCATATTCATCATCCGATGCATACCTTGATGAATGAAGGAAAACTAAACCAAAAACAATTACAAGGTTGGGTCGCTAATCGGTTTTATTACCAAATAATGATCCCGATTAAGGATGCCAATATTCTTGCAAATTGTCCTGACCGTGAAACTCGGGCAATATGGACACAACGAATTCTTGATCATGATGGTCAACCAGGTGACAAAGGTGGTATTGAAGCTTGGGTACAACTGGCTCTTGCTGTAGGGCTAACTCGCGAAGAAACTCTTTCATTAGAACATGTACTACCCGCTGTTCGATTTGCAGTTGATGCTTATGTTAATTTTGCCAGAAGAGCAGAGTGGCATGAAGCTGCCAGCTCCTCCTTAACTGAAATGTTTGCACCCAAAATTCATAAACAACGTCTTGATAACTGGCCTGAACTTTATCCCTGGATTGATGAACAAGGTTATACTTATTTTCGCAAACGGCTATCAGAAGCTCGTCGAGATGTTGAGCATGGCTTGGAAATTACGTTGGACTGGTATAAAACACGAGAACAACAAAATCGCATGGTTGAAATATTACAATTTAAACTGGATGTTTTATGGTCTATGGCTGACGCCATTTATATGGCCTATGTAAATGACATGCCTCCTTATTTTAATGTTCAAAATAAATAATAGCTTGAATGAAGAAACACTATGAGCATAGACCCAAACTTATTGATTAAATTCTCGCCCATGCATCGATTGCAGTGGGAAGAAGCACAGCAAAAATACGTTATTCTTTATCCAGAAGGCATGGTAGAACTTAACGAAAGTTCAGCTGAAATATTACAGTTATGTGATGGTTCACGCAATATCAATCAAATTATTGCAGAACTGGAAGAAATGTTTTCAGCTAGTGATTTAAAGGATGATATCAATAGTTTCTTAGAGGTGGCATTAAAAAATGGCTGGATCGAACAACTTTAACATTACGCCTCCTCGCTGGTTGCTGGCAGAACTAACCTACAAATGCCCGTTACAATGCCCTTATTGTTCTAATCCATTGGATTATACTAAACATAGTTCCGAAATTAGTACTGAAGACTGGAAGCGTGTTTTAAGTGAGGCTCGAAAAATGGGTGCTGTACAATTAGGCTTTTCTGGCGGAGAACCTTTAACACGTCCTGACTTAGTTGAACTGGTCTCACATGCCCGTCAATTGGGTTATTATTCAAACCTGATTACATCCGGCTACGGACTCACTGAAGAAAAGATAGCTCAGCTAAAACAAGCTGGATTAGACCATATTCAAATTAGCATTCAAGCCAGCACTCAAGAACTTAATGATCATTTAGCGGGCACTGAGTCTTATGAAACCAAGAAACAAGTTGCCCATTTAGTCAAAAAGCTAGGTTATCCAATGGTTTTATGTGTCGTTATTCACCGTGAAAACATACATCAGATGACTCAAATTCTGGAAATGGCGGAAGAACTTGGTGCCGATTATTTAGAACTTGCAAACACTCAATATTATGGTTGGGCGCATGCAAATAGAGATTTATTATTGCCTACAAAAGAACAATTTGATAAAGCTGAAGCAATAGCCCAAGCATACAAAGAAAAAGTCGAGGGTAAGATGAAAATCTATTATGTTATCCCTGATTATTACGAAGATCGCCCAAAAGCCTGCATGAATGGCTGGAGCACAACGTTTTTAACTATTGCTCCTGATGGCATTGCTTTACCTTGCCATTCTGCTCGTGATTTACCAGGTCTAGATTGTCCAAGTGTAAATAAGTACAGTATTGAAGAAATATGGAAAGAATCAAAAGCTTTCAATTTTTTTCGCGGTAATGACTGGATGAAAGAACCTTGTCGCAGCTGTGACGAAAAAGAAAAAGATTTTGGTGGCTGCCATTGTCAGGCTTATATGCTAACCGGAGATATGTACAATGCAGACCCAGTCTGCAACAAATCACCTGAACATCATGTTATTCAAGAAGCTTTAGATTCAGCAAAAGCAAGTGCATTATCTGAAAATGAAAAGCCTCTTATTTTTCGAAATAGTAAAAACTCCAAGCTGTAC
>CAZZIX010000153.1:4791-6344 GCA_964654345.1 uncultured Methylomarinum sp. | reverse complement strand
ATGTTAGATGAAAAAGGAATATCGGCTTTTTCGTTGGAATAACTGAATTTAATTTTGACGATGAATGGCTGGGCATAAACTTATGTCTGGCCATTTTTGTTTATGAAAAGAGAAAAGGCTATAATTTATATTAAATAAATAATAAAACCAATCTCTTGCGCTATAATTAAGGCCATCATGTGTAATATTTTATTTGAGGTTTTACTATAAAACTTTTATTTACTTCTGGCCCTTCTGTGAATACTCGGTTGCTTATAGTTGTGCTAGTGTCTATTTTTTTTCTTGTTGTTGATCATTATAGTTCTAGACTAGATACAGTACGTTCGGGGCTCTCATTTTTTTCTTATCCAGTACAAAAGCTTGTCAGCTTCCCTACAGAAGTAGTAAAAGATACTTTAGCTAGCATGAAGTCTTATTCAGCATTAAAAAAAGAAAACGCGGTATTAAAAGAAAAGCAAGTAATTGATAGAGTAAAGTTGTTGAAATTTGCTGCATTAGAAAATGAAAACATTCGTCTCAAAGGGTTGTTGGGAAATTCATTTGAATTGGGTGAACAAATATTATCGGCCGAGTTACTTTCTGTTAACCTTGTGCCCTATGAGCATGTAGTTGTGATTAACAAGGGGTCTAAATTTGGCGTACATGCCAAACAACCCGCAATAGATGCTAATGGTATTGTAGGGCAAGTTCTTAGATCAATGCCTTTAAATTCAGAAGTTATGTTAATTACAGATCCAAATCATGCTCTTCCTGTTCAAGTAAATCGAAATGGCTTAAGAACTATAGCTGTTGGTAGTGGGAAACTGGATCAGTTAAAGTTACCCTTTTTACCTAATAATGCGGATATTTTACCTGGGGATTTACTTGTTACTTCTGGATTAGGAGGGGTTTTTCCTCAAGGTTATCCGGTCGCGGTGGTTGATAATTTTATCATGCAACCGGATAAACCTTTTGCCAATATTTATGCAACACCTAAGGCTAAACTAGATAGAATTCGGGAGCTATTAGTTGTTTGGAGCGACTCTACTCCCGTACCTCTATCATTTCCTGATGAAATAGAAATCAAAGATACAAAAAACGATAAAAAAGAAAATGAATAAATCCCAAGCTTTAAAAGGCTACTTTGTGTCAATTTTTCTTGCAATGGGGTTAAATATTTTTTCTTTTCCTGTTTTTTTTAGGGATTACAATCCTGACTGGGTTTTATTGACATTGATTTATTGGGTGTTAGCAGTACCTGGGAAGGTAGGTGTTTTTAATGCTTGGGGTGTAGGGTTAATTGTTGATGTTTTAACCGGTCGTTTATTAGGTCAGCACGCATTGGCTTATTCGTTAACGGCCTACTCTTGTTTGAAATTACATAAACGATTAGGACAATATTTATTACGGCAACAATCTCTTTTTATTTTTTCTAGTTTATTATTATCTAAGATGATCGAATTTATGATTGAAGATATTAAAGGAGATGCTCAATTAACCTTGGTATTTTTGTTGCCAGTTGTTGTTGGCACTTTTTTTTGGCCAGTAATTTACACTACTCTACGGTTTTTTCG
>CAZZIX010000153.1:0-4691 GCA_964654345.1 uncultured Methylomarinum sp. | reverse complement strand
GAGAACATCCCTTCCTATAGCTTAGAGCTGATTCCTGAACAGATTGAAAATCTTGAACAAACCTTGCAAAAACTACAGCAGTTATTTGCTATTCCTGATGAAAAAATAGAACAATTTCTTAAACAGAAAAAAAGGTCAAAACGATTTTCTAGTATTCCTTTGTTAGTACAGTTAAATGATTTTGAGGTTGCTAAATTTGCTGTGGTTCGCCCTTATTTTCCGGGTGTTGACCTTTATGCACGACTTGTCCGGCATTATCCTTATGGAGAATTGACTTCACATGTTGTCGGCTATGTTGGCAGAATAAATGAAAAGGAATTGAAGACATTACCTGTCACTGAATATAGAGGAACCCATCATGTAGGAAAAATTGGTATTGAAAAAAGGTATGAGCCACAATTACATGGGCAAACGGGATACTCAGAAATAGAAACAAATGCGCAAGGACGAAAGATTAAATCAGTTGCTACGGCAGATCCAATTCCAGGAGAAGATTTAACCTTGACGCTTGATATTGAATTACAACGAATAGCTTATGATGCTTTAGAAGGACGTAATGGTGCAGCTGTAGCAATAGAAGTTAAGACTGGAAATGTTTTGGTGTTTGCCAGCAGACCAGGGTTTGACCCTAATCCTTTTGTTTCCGGGATTAGTAATAAGGCATATAAGGCATTGCAACAATCTGATGACCAGCCAATGTTTAATAGAGCATTACGAGGACAATATCCACCTGGCTCTACTATCAAGCCTTTTATAGCATTAGCAGGTCTAGAATATAATGTAATAAAGGCTAGGCAAAAGATATTTTGTCCTGGCTATTACCAACTACCACGGCTGAAACATAAGTACAGAGACTGGAAGGCATCGGGGCATGGGCTTGTTAATATGAAGAATGCGATTACTCAATCTTGTGATGTTTATTTTTATGATTTAGCACGAAATTTAGGCATAGATAAAATACATGAATTTTTACAAAAGTTTGGTTTCGGAGAAAAAACCAAAATAGATTTAGTTGGAGAAAAAGCTGGTTTATTACCCTCCAGAGCATGGAAGAAAAAGGCTAGAAGTCAACCTTGGTACCCAGGGGAGACATTAATCACAGGTATTGGTCAAGGTTTTTTGCAAGTCACCCCCTTACAGTTAGCTAGAGCAACAGCAACCTTGGCAAATCAGGGGGAAATTGTTGCACCACGTTTAGTTAATAAATTTTATAATTCTGAACAAGCTGAAATTAGTGGCGTTCAGGAGAAAAAACAGATCCTTCTAAATCAACAAAATGTTGAAGAAATTTTTTCTGCAATGATTAATGTTATTCATGGTTGGCGAGGTACTGCACGTAGACTGAGTAAGGGTATCAGTTATCAAATAGCGGGTAAAACAGGAACAGCACAGGTTTTTACTGTAAAGCAAGAAGAGAAATATAAGGAAGATGAACTGGATTCAAAATTAAAGGACCATGCTTTATTTATGGCTTTTGCGCCTGCACATGCACCTAAAATTGCAGTTGCAGTAATAGTTGAGAATGGAGGGCATGGAGGATCCGTCGCTGCACCCATTGCAAGTAAAATCATAAAACAGTTTTTGGCTGAAACAAATGTAAATGTAGAGGCAACAATTAAGTGAAAACTGAAACCAGAGATGAGCAGTTCTATCAACCTTCAGTTATAGGCACAATACTTAGAAAACTTCATGTTGATATTCCATTATTTATTGGTCTTTTTTTAATTAGTATCAGTAGTTTTGTAATTCTATATAGTGCAGGAGGAGAAGACTTAGGTATTTTGATGCGGCAAGCGACAAGAGTGGCTTTTGCATTTGTTTTGATGGTTATATTAGCACATGTTAACCCAAGACAATTTCAACGATATTCTTCTACTTTCTATATTATAGGGGTCATGTTATTGATCGCGGTATTATTATTTGGGCATATTGGCAAAGGCGCGCAACGTTGGCTAGACTTGGGTTTTTTCCGTTTTCAACCTTCCGAGATGATAAAAATTACAACACCAATGATGATAGCAAAGTTTCTTTCGGAATATGCTTTACCACCGAAACCAAAACAATTTTTTATTGCCGCTGTATTAATTATTATTCCAACTTTCTTGATTGCGAAACAACCTGATTTAGGAACATCAATATTAGTGGCTAGTTCTGGTGCCGCTGTTTTGTTTTTTGCCGGCTTGTCTTGGATGTTTATGCTAGTCATTGCAGGAGTATTAGGTTCATTAACACCCGTATTATGGCATTTTATGCATGATTATCAGAAAGGGCGAGTGATAACCTTTTTAAATCCTGAATCAGATCCATTGGGAAAAGGCTACCATATTATCCAATCTAAAATTTCTATTGGTTCTGGGGGCGTGCATGGTAAAGGCTGGCTTGGTAGCACACAAGCAAAGTTAGATTTTCTCCCTGAAAGTTCAACCGATTTTATTTTTGCTGTGTTTGCTGAAGAATTCGGATTACTGGGATGCCTTGGGTTATTGTTACTCTATTTTTTAGTCATTATTCGATGTTTATACATTGCTGTGCAAGCACAAGATAGTTATAGCCGTTTATTAGCAGGGAGTCTGACCTTTTCTTTTTTTGTTTATGTGTTTGTGAATATTGGTATGGTCATTGGAATATTGCCTGTCGTGGGCGTTCCATTGCCATTGATTAGCTATGGAGGAACTTCAATGGTGACTTTACTGGCAAGTTTCGGTATTCTTATGTCGATACATACGCATAGGAAACTCTTACCTACTTGAATTATGAAAAAAATATTTATCCGAATATTGATCTGTACTAGCTTGTTGTTTAGCATTAATGTAAAGGCAGCTATAGAAGAAACTGAGATGTTTAACAGTTTTGTCGATAAAATGGTTAACCAGCATCAATTTAATTCCGCTGAATTAAAAAAACTGTTTCAGTCAGTGAATATTCAGCAAAAAATTATTGATACGATGGAAAAACCGGCAGAAGGGTTATCCTGGCATAAATATCGAAAAATATTTATGACTGAATCTCGTATTAAAGAGGGTGTTCAGTTTTGGCAAAAACATGAGGCAATATTAACTGCAGTTGAAGAAAAATATGGTGTGCCTGCTGAAATAATCATTGCAATTCTTGGGGTTGAAACCAAGTATGGACAAAATACAGGATATAATAAGGTGATAGATGCGCTTTCTACTTTAGCGTTTAACTATCCAAAGCGAAGTAAGTTTTTTCTTGGTGAACTAGAAAATTTTTTAATCCTCTGTCGAGAAGAAAAAATGAATCCCCTTGAACCTAATGGTTCTTACGCAGGGGCAATGGGGCTTCCACAATTTATGCCAAGTAGTTATAGAGCTTATGCTGCTGATTATGAAAATGATCAAAAAAGAGATATTTGGAATAACCCGGCTGATGCAATGGCTAGCATAGCAAATTATTTTGTTAAACATCACTGGAAAAAAGGAGGAGAAATCGTTTTTCCTGTTAGCGCAAAAGGAGAAGCGTATAAGAAAGTGTTAACAAAAGGGCTTAAACCTGATTTTATCTGGGAAGAAGTACAAGCAAAGCAAGTAACTAGCAAACATACAATTAATAAAAATGAAAAGGTAAAATTGTTATCTTTTCAGCAAGAAAAAAGTCAAGACTTATGGGTAGGGTTAAATAATTTTTATGTCATTACACGGTATAATCATAGCCCTTTGTATGCAATGGCCGCTTATCAGTTAAGTGATGCTATTTATAAAGAGAAACAACTTAATCAGTCTGGAAAGAAAGAGAGTGAAAGAAAATAAGATGCTTTTATTTTTTTGAAAATGAAAAAAATCTTTTGAGAGTAAGATTAAATTGTTGATAATAAATTTTAATAAAAATAAATCATTATGAATAAACGACTGATAGTTTTACTATTTTTTTTTACTAGCGGATGTTCAGCCGGATCACCTTTGAATACTCAGAATAAGGATAGTGCACCGAATCATGTCCCTATTAATATTTCTTCCGTTGCTGATGCAGTGCCTAAATACGAAAAAAGGACAAGAGCAGGAAACCCACCTGAATATGAAGTATTTGGCAAACAATATAAGGTATTAGCAAAAAGTAAGGGGTATCAGAAAAGAGGGATTGCTTCTTGGTATGGAACTAAATTTCATGGAAGGAAAACTTCAAATGGTGAAGTTTATGATATGTATGGAATGACAGCAGCACATAAGACTTTACCTATTCCTAGCTATGTAAGAGTTACCAATTTAAAAAATAAAAAAACAATTGTTGTAAGGGTTAATGACAGAGGGCCTTTTCACGAAAACAGAGTGATAGATTTATCTTATACAGCTGCTGTTAAGTTAGGTATTCTGGAAAAAGGGACAGGTTTTGTAGAAGTTACTGCATTAGAGTCCGTTGTTCCAGAAGCTTCAATAGAAGAGGATGTGCAATTGTTTCTACCGAAACAAGGGGAGATGGCCTATTTACAGGTAGGGGCTTTTAATAACCAGAGTTATGCGAAACAATTGCAAAATGAGATGATATCAAGACAGATATTGCATTCAAGAATTCAGGTGGCTCAACAACAAGGTAGTCAAGTTTACAAGGTGCAGGTTGGTCCATTTTATACAACTCAACAAATAGACAATATAAACGAGAAATTAGCGCTTATTGGCTATAAGAAAACGAAGTTAATTGTTGAAAAAGAGATATAAGTTTGTTTTCTGTACTCTAGC
>CAZZIX010000152.1:0-6418 GCA_964654345.1 uncultured Methylomarinum sp. | reverse complement strand
AAAATGTATTATTTAACATTCTCTGTTTTAATTCAGCCCACATACTTAATCGACCAGATCCACCCACTCTTTTCCCCCTACCTCTGGATTTTGCTAACCATAATCCGGAACCATTAAAGCTATATACGGGTAATAAATCTTTACGCTTAGCTGCCGACTTTATCTCAGGAATTAAATTATCCAAAACAACCGGCAAGGCTCGGGGTGAAGAAAAATAGGTTAAAACCATATGGGACTGATTAAGTGTTAAGGCTTTTACATACGTTATACGAATTTTACTTTCAGGTACACCCAATTCTTTCAAAGTAAAATATTTGGCAATGGAAAAATCTTCACAATCCCCTGCCCCCTTCGACAAAAGTTCCAAAGGAGTAGCCCAATAATCTTTAACACCCCAAAGATAAATATCATCAACAAATTCAATTCGTTGATTAAAGAAATTATTCACTCGTGTTAATTTTTCTTGCTCTGGCAAATTTTTTGCTGTCTGCATAAGTTTGTGCCATTGCTCAACTCTTATAAAGGCCTGTTCACCGTATTTATTTTTTATTTTTATCAGTAATGCATTACTAATATTAAAAGTTGCCGATCCGGAAAATGTGCTTAATGCAAGTAACAAGGCTATAAATAACTTACTGTACTGTTTATATAAAACAGGGTATTTAAGTATTTGCGACACTTGTTTCTTACGCATAACAAGCATTTTCTATCCAGCTGTACTCATTTTGATAACGATTATCTGCTTGCACCAGAAATACCGATGGCTTTAATGCACGTAAAATCGTTTTCAGAATGGACATTCTCTGCTAAAACATTGATATCCAGTAACTCACCAATTTCTTGCATAGTTTCTACAAATACTTTTTTTCCTTCATCAATTGCAATCCCATTACCTATCTCTCTAGTTAAACGTATAAAATCTGGATTTAGTTCTTTAGCAATCTCTGGTGACAGAGATTGCGTTTCAAATCGTTTAATCATCACTTTCGCATTCAACTTATGCACAAACTCTATGAAATCTTTATAAACACTTACTTCTTTTGCCGCAGCGTATGCTGAAATACTAAAAACCAGTTGCTGTGAAAGTGATTGATTTCGTTTTATCAATGTAAAAAGCCAAGCACGAAAATCACTGTTTTTAATCGTTCTAATAGATAAATTGATAGCTATGGTATGTTGGATATGTTCATCTTTTATATAGTTAACTACTTTTGTAGTAACGCCTTTATCCAATTCAACAATTTTTGAAAATTTTTCTGCAATGGAAACAAAAGTGCCTATTGAAATCGAATTACCCTTTTGATCAACTACATGAGTAAAGGCCTCTTCCATTAATATTTTCCCTGTTTGAAAATCCTCCACCTTACCCACAAATGAAACTTTGTAGTCCTGCTTATCAATAATATTAAAGACCAATGATTTCCATTCATCAATATCTATCGCCTTGCTATCTCTTTCCCCTATATAATAGCTGTTTGCTCCAATTAACCGGGCTTGCTCATAAGCTTCGTTAGCAGCCAATAAAATACCTTCAGTTGTACCAACAGGATTAAACGGTGCGACACCTATATGAGCTATGTCCGATTTGTGATATTTTGCACCCAGCTCTGCCAAAGAAGTGCTAAGTAATTTTGCTATTTGCTCAATTTGCTTAATTTCCATCTGCTTTACTAAAAGCACAAATTCCGAACCAAAAAAACGATAAGCAGATATTTTCCCCTCCTTATACTGTTCAGCTACCATAATTAAGACCTGCGCAAAATCTTTTAAAAATTCATCAATGGCATCTGATCCCAATTCTTTAACCAGACTGCTTAATCCGTCAATTTTTATCATGAAGATAGATGTTTCAATATCGGAAATAAATAATTTCTTCATCTCTATCTCAAAACTGCTTTTCTTATTCAGCCCGGTTAAATCATCTTGTTGCAGTCGTTTACCTATGTTATCTAATTTTTTGTTAGAATTTTTTATAACTTTTTCAATTTTTCTACTCATCATATTCATTGAAGTAGTTACATTTCTAACTTCTGTAGTCCAAGGTAATTCTTCAATCGTTTCAAATCTGCCTTCAGCTATGGTTAATGCCATATGGTCTATCTTTTTTAAAGAACGCAGGGTCACGCGTAATACTATTAACAATAAACTAATGGAAACGGCAAATGCGGCTAATGAATAGTAAAAACTGCTTTTTGCCTGCTCGTACAGTTTAAAATAGGCATATCCAGGATTCAGGGTAACGTATATCACACCACTTATATTCCAGCCCGAACTTATTTCACTATTAGCCACAACTGTTTTCATTGAGATAGTTTTAACAAACCAGTCAGGAACGCCCTCAAATACTTGCTGGTTTTTGAGGGTCACTAATGGTTTCCCTTCCACATTAACCAATTTAATTTCCTGATAGTAGCCCATATCAAATATGGCATTCATAGTTGTTTCTATAACGGGATCCGTTTCTTCCACCATATAGGGACTCAGAGATAAACCTAGTGATGTTGCTGTGTCTTGCGCATGAACTTCTGCCTCACCTTCCAGATAACTTCTTATATTGTTGACACTTAATACAAAATTGACACTAAAAATCATTAAGAACAAAGCTGAAAGAAGTAATAACAGTTGTTTAGATAATGACATGCAGATGTTTCCTATGGTTAAGATATAAATTTAAGGGAAATAATTAACTTTTATTGTGACTTATTCAGCATATTTCAAAATATGAAGCCGGTTTTTTGATCTGTAGGAATAGCAAAGAACATCAACTACAATCAGTTTCTATAAACTGTCATTTCGACCAGCGCGAGAAACCTATGAGTTTAAAATTTCAAATTCTTGGCTCCATCCAGAATAACAAAACATGCTGAATAGTTACCTTTTTTATTGATTAACCATATGCGTTGCCAAGTTATCCAATGCTTCTAAAAGACTGACTCTCAAAGCGGAATCCATGGTAATTTCAGTCATTGCTTTCGTCATACAGAACATCCATTGATCTCTTTCTGAAGTTCCTATAGCGAATGGAAAATGCCGCTTTCGTAGCATAGGGTGACCATACTCCTGGATAAATAAATCTGGTCCACCTAACCAACCTGATAAAAACTTAAACAACTTATCTTTTGCACTAGATAGACTCTGAGCATGCATTTTTCTAACCCCTGCTACTTCAGGTAAGGTATCCATATAATAATAAAACCTGTCAACCAAACTTAAAATAGTATTCTCTCCACCCATGAGCTCGTAGGGAGTTTTTATTGTTTTTTCTGTCATATTCCAAATTCTTGCTAAATAGACTATAGTACCGAAAAATACTTACAAATACTGTGAAACTCTTGTAAGATTGTATTGTCTTCTAAATCTATTAGTCACTATATACATAAGGAATTTACCATGCGCTTACAAACCGCCGCTTCACGTCCTGAAGCAAGCATTTTATCAAGCAATAAAATGCTCAGAAACACCTATATGTTATTGTCAATGACATTGCTTTTTAGTGCAGCAACTGCAGGTGCTGCAATGGTATTTAATCTGCCTCATCCCGGTATGATTATTACTATGATCGGCTATTTTGGTCTGCTTTTTCTCACCAGTAAATTCAGTAACAGTTCTTTAGGACTACTCTTTGTCTTTGCTTTAACGGGTTTTATGGGATTAACACTGGGACCCATTTTAAATATGTACCTCAATGCATATAGCAATGGCCATGAGCTAATCATGACCGCATTAGGAGGCACTGGTGTTATATTTCTTGGTTTATCAGGTTATGCCTTAACCACCCGTAAAGATTTTAGTTTTCTTGGTGGTTTTTTAATGGTTGGAATCCTGGTAGCATTTTTGGCAGGTATTGGAGCCATATTCTTCTCAATACCAGCCTTGTCACTTGCTGTATCAGCAATGTTTATTTTACTCATGTCTGGAATGATTTTATACCAAACCAGTGCGATGATTCATGGTGGTGAAACTAACTATATTATGGCCACTGTTTCTTTATATGTTTCTATCTACAACTTATTTTTAAGCTTATTACAAATTCTAGCTTTTTTTAGCGGTGATGATTGATTGTAATTTTAAAAACCCGGTAGCTTATACTACTGGGTTTTTACTGTTGTTTTCTCTGGCTGCCTGTCAGTCCATACAAACGCCAGAGCAAACAACACTCGCATTTTGGTCTGCAATAGCATCAAACGACTTAAATCGCGCTAAAAAACACTGCAGTACAAAGTCGCAACACTTGCTTTCATCCTCACCCGATCAAAACTTAAAAAACCTTAGCTTTAACTTTGGAAAAATAGTAATTGACAATGATAAGGCCACCGTTGAAACCCAAATCATTTCTACCACGGATAAAATGTCTTCTTTTACTACTTTTTTAATTAAAGAAAACAAGCTATGGAAAGTCGATTATCAACGTTCTTCTGCAGATTTGGCAGGCAGTCGTGTATTTAAAGAATTCTTTAAAGAACTAAATATTTTCGGCGAAAAAATTAATAATCAATTAGAACAGCAACTACCATTAATTAAAAAGGAAATTGAGTCATTTGCAGAACAGCTAAACCAACAAATTGACAATTTTGAAAATGATTTTAAAAAGCCCGTTCCCCAGAAACGACAAAATAAATACCAAAACACCATCTGATTCAAAGCTAAGGGAGATGAGATTGGATGATTATTTATTTCTACTTCACTAACTATCTGCATTTACCTATTACCATGCAACCTTATCAGTAACATGGCCTCTTCACGGCTTAAACCGCACTGTTCAATTAACTCTGCTGCAGTGGAACCATTTTTAACCCGTTGAATAGCACTATGATATGGCTGACTGTCTTGTTGTTCATGTTGTTCAAAATCAGCCACTTTTTCTACGATATCATTTAATTGCTCATTATTGTCAGACAATTTACCATCGACAGAAACTGCTGCTGAACATAGTCCTGCTATATCTCTTTTATTTCTCTCTACAGAGTCTCTAACAATAATCAAGTCCTTTCTCAGCTTGTTATGCTGGAAATACAACCAGACTAGCACGCCAACAATACCTATAATTATAACAACGAGAATAGTGAGGATAATATTATCCATTAAACAATTTCATCAATATGCGGTTCAGGCGGTTCATTTGTATGATCATCGTTAACATCTTTTTCATCAAATAATGATTGATTTTGATCCGATTGTTTTTTACGCTCTGGAATGACTTTTTTTGGCTTTTTAATGGGATAAGAGGGGGATATTGGGTTTATTTCTATCATATTCACCTCTTTATTTACTAGACCGTTCTATATCAACACTACTTTTCTAAATCAAATATATAAACAATACTCTCATATATAATAACACCAGGCTATATATTAGGCCGCCAAACTTACACTATTTTTAAATAGCTAAACTGATCACGTACTAAAATAAATCCATCTCTTGTTTTTCTTCGTCACTTAGAAATTTATTCAAATCTACTAAGATCAAGAGCTCATTGTCTCTACTTGTAACACCCTGAATATATTTCGAAGTTTCATCATTTCCTACATTGGGAGCTGTCTCAATCTCAGATGCTCTTAGTTCAACGACTTCAGCCACACTATCAACCAAAATACCAATAATATGTTCTTCAGTTTCAATTATAACCACCCGTGAAGAGTCATCTGTTTCCTTAGACATTAACCCAAAACGATTACGCGTATCGATGACTGTTACAACATTACCACGTAAATTAATGATTCCCAAAACATAAGAGGGTGCACCTGGTACCGGAGCAATTTCAGTTATTCTCAATACCTCCTGTACTTGCATAACATTTATGCCGTACTTCTCATCCCCTAGACGGAAAGTAACCCATTGCATAATAGGGTCATTCTGTTTATTTTCTTCGCTCATTCCTGATCACCAAGTTCTTATAATGTATGAATTTTATTTTAGTAGAAAACCAAAATTAAATATTTTTATTCCCAGTCCTTTCATTCTTTTTACAAAGAAGCTTTTCTATGAGGTACTAATTGATTAACATCAATGACTGCTGTCAGTTCATCTATCACTGTTCCTAACAACCAGGGTCTTTTTTGTCGCAATGTTCGCCAACGCACATTTTCAGGCTCTAGCTTGCCAATTGAAAGTATTTCATCACATGCCAGACCCCACTTTCCATCATGAGTAATTAAAATACTTTTAAACGGCTGTTTTTCTAGATCCCGCTGCTGCCCTCTAGTTTTCCCTAAAACAAGCTGCCCAGTATCCAAAACGCCAATCCGCTGATCATGGGTATCGAGCAACCCCATAAACCAAGAAGGTTGTTGCGGAATTTTTGTCGGTAATTTAGATATTTTGATTGTTCTCAACAACTCTGTTAATGGTGTCGCTAAAACCAGCTTATCCACCTTAAAAAACAAAGCCTGAAAATCATGCTGAGCCCACTCAGGCATAA
>CAZZIX010000151.1:0-6559 GCA_964654345.1 uncultured Methylomarinum sp. | reverse complement strand
TTAACTTTTTACTACCAAGAACCTGACAATCAGCTAATATTAACAGCAGTGTATACTTAGGCAACTGGAAAAAATAACCTACCCACCTTACTTGCCTTTTTGTCCGTCTTCGGTTTTGTTGTTTCGGTTACATAGCCTGCTATGCGGCCTACACAACAAAACCGAAGACAAACAAAAAATCTTCGCAAAATGGGTAGGTTATTTATTACCAGTTACCTTAGTTGTAAAGAGTGTAATGATGAGGCTTTTAGACAATGAAACCAATAGAACTTTCTAACGCGTTAAAAATTAATCGCCCAGAACTGGGAGATCTTTCTGGTGTCGGTTTATATCGGCTGCTTAGGCTTGTGGCATGGGAAGATATTATGGGGCCGGGAGCTTCGGCAATTAGCTATTATGCTGGAAAAAAAATGGGGAAAGAATTAAATGTCAAATCTTTGGATGAGTTTCTGGCTTTATGTGAACAACTTAAAATTGGTATTATAAAAATACCGAAAATGACAGATACACACATACATGTTGATATTTACGAATGTGTTACTTGTTCGGGAATGGATCCGGTGGGTCGTCCAATTTGTCATTTTGAAGGAGGGTTAATTGCTGGAGCGATAGAGGTAATTACTGGAAAATCCGTAAGAGCTAAAGAAGTAAGTTGTATTGGGGGGCTAGGAGATAAAACTTGTGGTTATGATCTAGATATTAAGTAATCTCTTTACTTAAAAAAAGGTCACAGCAGATTTTTTGAAAACTGACACGAAATTTTCAAAACGATCATATCGTGTATCTTAATTACATTTCTACTATCTGACTGGGGTGTCGAACAAATAGGGTGAATTTGTTTTTTTGTTTAGTAATCCAGCCTCGAACTTCAATTTTTTTGTTTTTAAAGTTTTTAAGATCAGGAAATAATGCTATGTACTTTTTGCTGACTTTTAGTGAAAATGACTCGGAAAATTTTAGATAACTATTTTTTTTGGTGTGATGAATATTTTTTACCTCACCGACAATTCTTTGCCAACCTTTATAGTTTGATCGATTTAATTGATTAGCTGGTTTTCTCGCATATTCAGTCCGTTGCCAAATACCTAGTTTGTCTTGTTCCGCATGTTGTTGAGCTTTTATTAAAATATCTGTATATTTCAAATTAGGTGGATAAATACTAACTGTTCCGAAGCCTCTTTTTATTAATTCAAGGTTGATGTGTAGATTGTCTTCGGTAAAAATATGGGCAAGTAAACGCTTATATTTATCCTTTTTTTCGACATCTCTTTCTAGTCTTATCCTTTTGTTTTTTAAAACCTTTAGTAACCAACGTTTTGCATCTTCACCTCCTGCTTGAGCAGATTTGTGTCTACCTTCAACCTCGGGTGTATTAATACCTAGAAATCTAATTTTGTTACCATTAGATAACAAAACGGTATCTCCATCGTAAACTTTTTTTACTGAGTAATAAGAATGCCCTGCATCTACATGTAATATTTTAGCGCCTTGATGAGGTAAATCAGAAAAGTGTGTTTTTCCATAATTATCTTTCCATTGGAATATTTCAGCTTGGACTGGTAAGGGACTAAGCAGTAAAAGGACTAATAATAAATACATAGGAGATGTAAAGTTTTAATTTTTTTTAACTAAAGAATGATCTATTAATTAATAGAGCTACCTTAAAGAATAATCTGTTTTTAGAGAATTACTATGCTTACCATTATTCAGCGTGTTACAGAAGCACAAGTTGTTGTAAATAACGAGACGATAGGGAAAATAGACCAAGGAATAATGGCGCTTATTGCCATGGAAAAAGAAGATGATGAAAATGAGGCTAATCGTTTGCTGGAAAAAATACTTAGCTATCGTATTTTTTCAGATGAAAACGATAAAATGAATCTAAGTTTGCGTGATATAAAAGGCGGGTTGTTGCTTGTTCCTCAATTTACTTTAGCCGCAAACACCAAAAGTGGTAATCGTCCTAGCTTTTCAGCAGCTGCGGCACCTGAAAAAGCAAAGCAATTATTTTCTTATTTTTGCCAGCAAGCAACAAAAAAATTTCCTTTAACAGAGTTTGGTCAATTTGGTGCTGATATGCAGGTTTCATTAATAAATGATGGGCCTGTTACGTTTTTATTAAAAACGAAGGGATGATAAATAGATTTGACTTTTGAGACGACCGGTCGTAATATCGGCTCATGGGACAATTATCAACCAAAGAACTAAAACGAAATAAATTATTAGACCAAGGTGTGCTAATGCTCACAGAGCAGGGGTATCACGGTACTGGTCTTAAAGAAATTTTGGATATAGTTAAAATACCCAAAGGCTCTTTTTATAATTATTTTGCTAGTAAAGAAGAATATTGTGCAGAGGTGATTAATCATTATATAGAACCGTTTTTGCAACTATTAACTCATCATTTGCAATCGCCAGAGGTTAATGGTTTATTGGGTTTAAAACGGTATTATGAGGAGTTGATTGAAGAACTTGAGCAATCAGATTTTAAAGGAGGTTGCTTGCTGGGTAATTTGATGGGTGAGATTGGAGATACCAGTGAAATTTGTAGAAACTCGTTAATTAAAGCTGTCAATCGTTACAAAGAAATACAATTTGAAGCTTTAGTTAGAGCTCAAGAGGAGGGGGTTGTAAGAAATGATCGCTCAGCAAATATGATGGCTGATTTGTTAATTAATAATTGGCAAGGTGCACTTTTACGAATGAAAATTGAGCAATCAGTACAGCCTTTACGTGAATGTTGTGAAACATTGTTGGATGATTATTTTTTAACCAAAATTCATTAGAACCTCCTGTATTTAGAAAGGAGATTTTATTTTTCAAAAATCAATACGACCGGTCACATCGATCAGGAGATGAATATGCCAAAGTATATTATAGAAAGAGAAATTCCAGGTGCAGGAAATTTAACAGAACAAGAGTTACGCAGTATTTCGCAGAAATCTTGTTGTGTATTGAAAGAGATGGGCCCACAAATACAATGGTTAGAGAGTTTCGTCACTGACGATAAAATCTATTGTATTTATATTGCTCCAGATAAGAAAAGTATTATAGAACACGCCAAAAAAGGTGAGTTTCCAGCAAATTCAATTGCTGCTATTAAAACCATTATTGACCCAACCACAGGAGAGTAAAAATAAATTATTAGAATAATTAAAAAAATATAAAAAGAGGAAGGAAAATGAGTAAACAATTAAAAAAATCAATTTATCCATGGCAACACTTTTTAAAAGCTTGTGCTTTTACAGCGGTGACTTTGCTAATTTCTGCACCCAGTAGTGCAGATGAAACTTGCCAGTCACCTTATATGGCCAAAATAACAGGGCAGGAGGATTTTGTCTATGTCTGGACATTGGGTATGGAAGGGCTAGGTGATGAACAAGATAAATTAGTTACCGTTGATGTAAACCCTAAATCGAAAACTTATGGAAAAGTAATTAATAGTCTTTCAGTTGGTGGCAGGAATGAGGCGCATCACTCTGGATTTACCGATGATAGAAAATTTTTATGGGCAGGAGGTTTAGATACTAATAAAATTTTTATCTTTGATGTTCATACTAACCCTAATAAACCTACGTTAATTAAAACAATAACTGACTTTGTTGCTAAAAGTGGGGGCGTTGTTGGTCCGCATACTACCTATGCATTACCAGGCCGGATGATGATAACCGCATTGTCTAATAATAAAGATCATGGCGGTCGTACAGCACTGGTTGAATATACAAATGAAGGTGAATATATCACAACGCATTGGACACCTACGGACAGTAATCTGAACGGTGCAATCAAAACTGGTAAGTATGCGGATGGTTATGGCTATGATGTTCGTGTTTTACCCAGAAGAAATGCGATGTTTACTTCATCATTTACGGGGTGGTCGAATTACATGATGGATTTTGGAAAAATGTTGGCTGACCCAGAAGCTATGAAGCATTTTGGTAATACCGTAGTGCAATGGAATTTACATACACGCCAACCTAAAAAAATATTAGATGTGCCAGGAGCACCTCTTGAGATTCGTTGTGCCTGGGATCCAAAACATGATTATTGTTTTACCACGACTGCGTTGACTTCAAAAATCTGGTTAATTTATCAAGATAAAAAAAGTCAGTGGCAAAGTAAAGAAGTGGCGGATATAGCTGATCCGAGTAAGATTCCATTACCTGTTGATATTTCAATTCAAAGTGATGACAATCTACTTTGGGTGAATACTTTTATGGATGGTATGACACGAGCTTTTGATATTTCTGATCCATTTAAACCCAAGCAGATTTTTGAGCAAAAAATTGGCGCGCAGGTAAATATGGTTTCTTCAAGCTGGGATGGAAAGCGTCTTTATTACACGTCTTCGTTATTAGCTAATTGGGATAAAAAAGGAAAGGATAACGAGCAGTTTTTAAAGCTTTATCACTGGGATGGAAAAAAACTTAGCGAACAGTTTTCTATTGATTTTATCAAGGCAAAACTAGGCAGGGCACATCAAATGCGTTTTGGTGCCTATTCTCTTTATGCTAACAAAGCTGTGCCAGTTAAAAACTTAGCTCTAAATAATTTGAAATAAGTTACGGCCATTAAGTTAAGAAAATTTATCGTGTAGGTTGGGCTAACAGCTCTTTCGTTAACCCAACGTTTTTATATTTAATGTTGGGTTGCCAAAGAGACGGCAGCCCAACCTATAATAATACCTGATTGTTAGTTGAGATATCATCATGTCATTACTCAAAATTTCTCAATGGTTGTTCGTATTATTAATTAGCATACCTCAACTGGTTTATGCTGAGCAACCACAAGCAATATTAGCACCTGGTTATAGCCCTTTAAAATTTATTGCACCAGAAGCGGGTAGTTATCTACTGCCCCCGCTTGGTCAAGCAGCTAACGGTCAGGTTCTAAATACAAAGAATACAGGTGTTGAACTCTATGACTTAATGGGTGATAAAATTATTTTACTTAGTTTTATATATTCTACCTGTAGTGACGTTAATGGATGTCCATTGGCTACTGCTGTATTTCATAAAATTAAACGTAGGCTAGAAAATGAGCCACAATTAGCTAATCAATTACGCCTACTTACTTTAAGTTTTAATCCAGAGCATGATACTCCTGAGGTAATGGAAAATTATGGCAAAGGCTTACAAAGTTCATCGTTGGATTGGCAGTTTTTAACGACTCGATCGGAGCAGGAATTACTACCAATATTGCAACATTATCGGCAAAGTATTCAAAAGATTGTTGATCAGGAAGGACGGTCTACAGGGACTTTTTCTCATATATTACGAGTTTACTTGATTGATAAAAATAAAAAAATTCGTAATATTTATAGTGTTTCTTTTTTACATGCTGATACTTTAATAAATGATGTTAAAACTTTGCTTGCAGATACTTATATACAATCAGCTAAAGTAAGCGAAGAGCAAGCGACTAAAATATCGTATTATCAAGCAGGCGATAATAAATTAGCCTATGAGAAAAAAGATTATCAAACCCAATCAATTGCACTAACAGATCGAATAGGGAAACGGACAAATTTAATTCAGACAATCAATAACCCACCATTGGGTTTACCTAAACTAGCAATACCCGATAATAACCCAATCACTAAAGCAAAAATAAGCTTAGGCAAAAAATTATTTTTTGATCGTCGATTATCCATCAATAATACATTTTCCTGTGCCATGTGTCATATTCCAGAACAAGGCTTTAGCAGTAATGAAATGGCAACATCGGTGGGTGTAGAAGGGCGTACTGTTAGACGTAATGCCCCAACACTTTATAACGTGGCTTATTACCAAACATTTTTCCATGATGGCAGGGAAAATACATTGGAACAACAAGTCTGGGGGCCGTTACTTGCTAGAAATGAAATGGCAAACCCCTCGATTGGTTATGTTATTAATAAAATAAACCAATTGCCTGAGTATCAAGACTTATTTGAGCAAGCGTTTAATCGCCCCGCTGGAATGGAAACAATAGGTCAGGCAATTGCTAGTTATCAACGGACACTTAATTCTGCCAACTCCGGTTTTGATCGTTGGTTTTTTTCTAAGCAAGGTAAGGCCTTAACTCAATCAGCACAACAGGGTTACCAGTTATTTATAGGAAAAGGGCAGTGCAGCCAATGTCATTCTATCTCATCATCAGACGCTTTATTTACTGATAATCAGTTTCATAATACTGGGGTTGGTTATCAACGAGCGATGAAATCAACAAAAAAAACAATAAAAGTTCAGTTAGCTCCAGGTATATTTGCTGATGTAGATAATCAAGTGATTGAGTCTGTTAGTGAAAATAAATCCAATGATTTAGGCCGTTATGAAGTCACTCAAAACCCAGAAGACAGATGGAAATATAAAACTCCATCATTAAGAAATATCAGTTTAACGGCCCCTTATATGCATGATGGCTCAATATTGACTTTAGAACAAATTATTCGTTTTTATAACCAAGGTGGCATTACTAACGAAACTTTAGATCCATTGATCAAACCACTAAATCTATCTGATCAGGAAATAAAAGATTTGTTAGCATTTTTAAAGTCTTTGACAGGTAGCAATGTTCA